>JBBDZS010000001.1:0-37026 GCA_040900015.1 Minisyncoccota bacterium
TTTTAATTCTTCTCGAAAAAAGTTCGAGCAAAGTGTATAATTACAGCACAAAAACTCGCAAGTAAATAAATTCACTTGCTTTATGTTTTTGTGCCCTCGGTAGGAATCGAACCTACATCGCAAACTCCGCAAGCTCGCATTCTATCCATTGAACTACGAGGGCAATATTAATATATACAAAAACCCTATCAGTTTTTAATTAAAAGTCCACTAAAAGCCAAAAAAATCCATTATTTTTTCTGATGGATGCTCTTTCATTTCTTCTTCGATCACACCCTTAACCGTAAAAATTTCATGGACCTTTTCCACAAGATATGATTCGAGAGGAACGGAAATTATAGGCACAAAAATTCGGTCGGAACGGATGAATAAATTGGGTTTCTCTTGATCTATCCAAAAGGATTTGATGCTCTGGTAAAGATAGATTTGGTCGTGGATCTTTATGCCTTTGTCATTGAGTTCGAAGGTCACCATATCTGGATGTTTGGTGGCGAAGTATCCGAGTAGGATTCCGCTTAGGACTATGAGGAGAGCGAAAAAATAATTACCAAAAATTGCGGAGGCCGCCGCCGATGCGAAGACGATGACGCCAAGTGCCCAAAACCAATCGTCGCTCCGTTCTGTATGTTCGTATTCTAGCGCGGACCAGGAAATTGTTTCGACTGGGGTATTCATTTATAAAGTATACAAAGTGGGAGAGGATATGTCTATTAGATTTTCGTGTCAATTTCTACCTTAACGGAGGTTTCTTCAATTATTGGTTCAATTTCGCTTACTTCTTCGAGCATGGGCCCCTCTTCGATTGTTCCCTCAAGAAGATCTTCGCTTTTTTCCTCTTCCGTTTCTCCGACTTCCTGGGTGGGATCAGCCGGCAGAGAAACTTTGGCCCTTACGGTGTTTTCCAAAATTGTGATTTCAATTTCTTGTTTTTTGTCTGTTGTGGTTTTTGCTTCTTTCAAGACATCCGCTTGCGAGTTTAGGGATTTTTCGAATGAATCGCGAATTGCATCAGTTTTCAGTTTGGGAACCTCTGCTTTTGTTTCTTCTGATTTGATGGTTTTATCAAATTCGAGCACGCTCTTATTGAAAAGAATTTCTATTTCCGCTCGATGTTCGGCGGTGAATTTATTGCGTTCCACTAGCTTGGTCGCTTCATCCAGACGGCGAAGGGCTTTTTGGGCCTGCCATTTTACTTGCGATTCGCCGCTTCGATTTAGTGCGCCTAAGACAGGCTCGGCTACACGGACTTTGAATTTATACAAACTATCCCCGGGGATGGATCCGAGCGAAGCGGAAGTGACGCTACCGCCGCTCATTACAAGCAACAACAGCGAAGCGAGAGTGTACACCAAAGGACGATGGGTAAATTTCCATTTACTAGGAATCGGCGCGTAAGGGGATCTAACTCGGGTAGTAGTGACACGCTCCAAAATGATCCGTCTTTCCGTCGGGTCGAGCTTGATATTTTTTATTTCATTTTGAATGTCTTTTATTTTCATATATTTTATACTAAATCTTCTATGTTCAGATATTTTTGGAGTTTTTTGATGCCCCTGGTAATTCGAATGGAGATAGTATTCGCGTTGCTCTCCAGCATGCGGGCGATCTCGGGAGGGGAGAGATCTTCGATCAACCTCAAATACACGGGTTCGCGATAAGGATCCGGGAGGAAATTTATCGCTTCTATTATCTCGGTTACTTCCGCAGACCAAATGATGTCCTTGCTTGCTTTGGGGTCTTCTGGCTCGAAATTTTTTTCATCTTCTCTTCGATGCATCATCGCATCAAGCGAGACGGATTTTTTTTTGCGGTACCAGTCGATAATGCGGTTGCGAAGGACTGCAAAAAGGAAAGCTCGGGGGTTGCGGATATCTTCGTCTTTTTGGAGGGCTTGCCAGAGCTCGATAAATACTTCTTGCACTATGTCTATCGCTTGGGCGCGATTGCTTATTCGAAACAAACAATAACGAAATAAGGTATCTGCCTCGTTAGCGTAAATCTCCTCAAAATATTCTTTTGTGTTGGGAGCTTTCATATATTAAAGACGAACTAGGCATGTTTTTCTTTCAAGAGCCGCGAGCCCCTAATATACAATTCTGCCATACGGCGAATCTACTTTTTCGAAAGTTTAGATGGTTTTTTATTCGACTTTGATCCAAGTTCCCCAGTAGCGAGGTTGGCCGAGACCGCTAGGGTCGTTGGCGATGAATCGTATTACTAATGTTTTGCCTTTGAGGCTAGCTGGAATGGTGATTGCTTGCGATACTGGCACATAGCCGGTGGTCATCCATTCTCCCTCTGCAGTTACTACGGTGTTTGGGAGTCCGTCTGCTCGGGTGCCGATGTTTACTTCTGTGAGTCCATCATACAACTTCATTTGAGTTTCCGCTTCAAAGAACATGTAGCCTCGTACCTCCGCAGATATGGTATTGGTTCCCACCTTGAGAGTTTCTGGTTCTAAATTTCGCACGGCATCTGCTACGAATGGCCCCGGAGCAGGGGGCACGACCACTTCGCTACCCTCCTCCACTTCTTCTTGCTCTATAATAGTGTCATTAATTATTTCGTTATTATTTATCTCCGGTTCGGCTTCGGGCTGATTGATAAGTACGATATATCCTACTAGAACAATCAAAAGAATTACAACGATCGAAACAATATGTTTTGTTTGCATTTGTTTATTATACCACAAAATACGATAGTTATCACCGCTCCTATCAGAGCGAGAGCCATATCTTTCACCGCATCCCATGGGTCTGTGCCGCCGACGAACAAATATGCCAGCTCCGGCGGAAGGGTGGTCGTACTTATCCATTCGTAAATTTCATAAACCGCGGAAAAGGATATAATTATGTTTATTGGCAAAAAATAGCTCCAGAAGCCACCGATATTTGTTGCTTTAAGGAAAAATTCACGAACAGGGTAGACCATCAGTAAGCCGAAAAGAAAATGCATTAGGCGGTCGTACTGATTGCGTTCGCTTCCGGTCCAGTCGCCCAGAATTTCTCCGAAAGGCACAAAACCGTAATTGTAATGTGCGCCCACTAAATGAAGAATGAGAAAGACCGTAATAATAGTATATGAAATATTTGAGAGTTTAAAATACCTTCCTAATATGATAATGATCGGGACCCATAGAAAAACTATAAAATTTTCCTGGAGCCAATTTTGAGGAGTCGCCGGCCCTATCGCCGACAATATCCAAGCAATGGTAAATATAGTAATTAAAAAATAGTGATATTTGGTCATGATAAAGTGCGTTATTTCCCCCAACTAGGCCTGCGTCTTATCCGCTCACAGTATTCTTAGTGTCTATATTATAGCAAATTTTTGATTTTATTTTCTTGCGGGCAGTCTTTCGTCGTGGCTCAGGATCTTTGATTTGGTACACAGTTGTCTGCCTGTGTAGGCAGGAAACTGGGTTGTTGGTGAATAAGTGTTAAATCAACCTATCAAGTAACGGAAACTCTTTATACGGCTGATTATAATAATTAGAACCCATATGCCCTTCATGTAAAACAATCTGAATTCCTCCAAGTTTATCAAACATAATTCGTCCCTGTTTATCATCACAAGTCCAAGGATCATTGTCTGAATTAATAAAAATTAATTCTTTACATTTACCTTGTATTTCAGTCCAATTAAAATCTTCAGTATTCTTTTCAGCATTTGGAGTCATTCGTAAGGCCTTTGCATATCCAGAAACCATAATTGCTTGTGTAATGGGAGTTTTAATATTCTCTAATATGCTTAAGATTAATTGTGCTCCAGCGGAATGTCCGATCAAAACTGTTTCTTCATTAAATTTTCCATTCTCTAAAACAAAAGAAAGCCAATCTTTTAGGTTCGGGGTTTCAGCATTTGGAAGTTGAGGAAGCCATACCTCAAAACCTTTTTGTTCTAACTTTTCTTTAATATATGGAAACCAGAAATCAGTATTTTTGTCACCTGTACCATGGAGTATAATCGCATTTTTCATGTTTTCAGTTTACCATAAAACCGTTGCGGAGGCGGTGAGATTCGAACTCACGGTGCCTTGCGGCACTCCTGTTTTCAAGACAGGTGCACTAAACCACTATGCGACGCCTCCGTTAATTTTTCAACAATCAAATAACTTTTTAAATTTTATACCTCCCTTATAACTCTTAAGTTCAAACTCTCTCTGATAAGCCTCTTGTTTGGTATTAAAAGTTTCTGTGTAAACAATATCCCAAGGCACACTGCTTTTAGTTGATTTCACCTGGCCACCGTTGTGCCTAGATAACCTATCATCTAAGTTGCCGGTATGTCCAATGTAATGCTTTTCATTTTTTATACTTTTCAAAATATAAACCTGGAACATATATTTTCAATTGAACTAAACCACCCACCGCAGAGCGGGGTCCAGCCGTGCGGGATATGCGACTCCTCCCTAATACAAATCGATATTACCAAAAAAGAGCGTTTTATGCTAGTATTTTGAAATGAGATTTCTCGGGATAGACTATGGAGAAAAGAGGATTGGCATCGCAATTTCGGATGAAAATCTTAGCCTCGCATTTCCAAAAGAGATAATTCCAAATGATGCGAAACTACTCGGAAGGATAGGCGAAATATTAGAGGAAGAAAACATTTCGGAGATAGTGGTCGGTGAATCGGTCAATTTAGATGGTAGCCCGAATAAGATAGGGGAGAAGATAAACAGTTTTATCGAAGTGTTTAGAGAAAAATTTAATTTGCCCGTACATACAGAGAAGGAGTTTCTGACTTCTGTTGAAGCCAGAAAAAGTATTGAAGGGAAGAGCACTCTCAACACCAGTCAGGCGCACAGCAGGGCAAAAGAAGAAACAAGCGAGAGATATGACGCTAGTGCCGCGGCCCTAATCCTCCAGCGATTTTTGGACAAGAAGAATAAAAAATAAAATGATAACTTTCGATGAATTCAAGAAAATAGAAATAAAGCTCGGGAAGATTCTATCTGCCGAGAAAGTGCCTGACACTGACAAACTGCTTAGGCTATCGGTCGACCTGGGAGAAGCGACGCCTAGGCAGATAATTTCCGGAATTTCTTTGTATTTTCCGGACTGTTCTGTCTTGGTTGGCAGAAAATGCATGTTCGTTGCCAATCTCGAGCCGCGCGTCATTCGTGGATTCGAAAGCCAGGGAATGATATTTGCTTTATCCACCGAAGACGGTGTTTTTTCTTTGCTCTCTCCAGACATCGATTTACCTGTGGGCATGATAGCCAAATAAGTGCAAAAAATTGTGGCGGTATATTAATGGATGTCGTATAATAAAAGAGCGATGTCGAAAAATTTATTTAGCAGATTTTTCCCTACCCCAGTATTTTTATCTATGCCGTCTTTCGGCCTTGATCTCTCAGATGAATCATTGAAATTTTTGGAATTGCTGGATACCAAAGAAGGGCTGAAAGTGGGTAGGCACGGAGAACGCAAAATTCCTCCAGGTATCATCGAATCCGGTAAGATTATTGATTCCAAGCGCCTCGAAGAAGTGCTCACTAGCCTGCGTAAAGAAGAAGGCATTCATTCGGTGCGCGTTTCTCTTCCTGAAGAGCAAGTCTATTTGTTTTCGATTCGTCTGGAAAAGGCGGGGCTGGTAAGCATACGCGAAGGCATTGAGCTCGCGCTCGAAGAACACATACCGATTCCCGCGGAGGATGCAATTTTCGATTACGAGGTTACCAACGAAGACGAAAAGACAATATATTTGGAAGTGGCGGCAATTCCTAAGAATGTGATTGAAGAATATCTTTCAGTTTTTGCCCACTCGGCTATTTTTGTGAACGCGTTCGAGATCGAGGCTCAGGCTATATCGAGAGCAGTGATAAAAAAAGGAGATATGGGTACATATATGATAGTGGATTTCGGGGAAAAAAGGACAGGGATATTCATAATTTCGCGAGGGGTCGTGATGTTCGCTTCCACACTCGATGTGGGCGGGGTGATGCTTACCAATATGATCAAAAAGAGCTTCAATGTCAGTTATGAAGAAGCGGAGCAGATGAAAAAAACTTACGGACTCAAGCGTAATGCGGAAAATAAGGAAATATTTGCGGTATTATTAAACAGCGTTTCGATTCTGCGCGATGAAATTGTGAAGCATTTCCTGTATTGGCATACTCATAAAGATGAGGAGGGTAAGAACAATCCACCCATCAAGAGCATCATTCTCTGTGGAGGGGATTCAAATCTGATTGGTCTACCGGATTATTTTTCTGTAAGCATGCAAAATACAGTAGAAATGGCGGATGTGTGGGTCAACATAGATAATACCGCAAGGTCAGTGCCCGGAATAAATTTCAAGCAGGCGCTTTCGTTCGCTGCATCTATCGGGCTTGCTTTGGCTAATTTCGAATACGATTAAATTATGATTAATTTGATTCCAAATGAAGAGAAGAAGCGAATGAGGCGAGGATTTTATTATCGTCTGATGGTTGTGCTTTTACTCGCGCTTGCATCTGCGGTTTTCATATCAGTTGTCGCCATCACTCCGTCCTACTTTATTTCTTCGATCAAAAAGAACCTAGCAGAGAGCAGATTGGAAAATCAAAGCAACGAGCCGGTACACCTGCCAGACCAGGCGACGGAAAAGTTGATAGCGGAGCTAAATCATAAGCTTACGATAATTGAGAACGAAAAGGGAAATACATTCTTTGTTTCCGAAAGAGTGGTAAATGAGATAGTTCTCAAAAAGCTTTCGGATATAAAAATACATCAAATATATTACGAGGATAGTCCAGCTGGTGGAAAAAAGATAACCATTCGCGGAGTGGCCCCTTCACGAGAACGCTTGCTCCGTTTCCGCAGAGCACTCGAGGACGATAGCTTTTTTAAGCAGGTCGACTTGCCGATATCAAATTTCGTAAGAGGCTCGAATATTCAATTTTCGCTTAGCCTCATTCCCTCATAATTATGACCCATTCGATCAAACTCAGGGTCATGGTGATACAATAGAACCATGAAAATAAATTTTAGAAAAATACCCTTTCTCATCTCGGTCACGCTACTTTTCGTCGCGGTTTTTGCTTTTTCAGCAATTTATATGAAGACAGCAGAAAATAATAGAGAAGCCGAAGAATTGATCGGACAATGGAGAGTAGAGCTCGATCGCAGAGAAGAAATTAAGTCTCTTGAGAGATCGATTCAGATGTTTGATGTGGAAATGAAGTCTCTCGACACCCATTTTGCCTACGGACAAGATGTGGTACCTTTCTTAAACACAGTTGAAAGCTTGGCCCGAGCCACAGGAGCCGACCCAGAGATACTTTCGGTGGCTACTTCGGAAGAGGAGGAAATCCTCATAGTCAGAATGTCCGCCGAGGGTAGTTTTGAATCATTGTACAAATTTCTAAAATTACTCGAAAATTCGCCATATGAACTCCGCTTTGCATTAGTTGATTTGAGTTCGAAAGATGGGCCAAACGGTGTGAGAAGTGGCTCCTGGCAGTTGATGCTTAATTTCAAATTACTAACTTTTATCAGATAAAATTATGCAGATTAAATTTTCAAAAAAGAAGAAGATTTTGCACAAAGGGACGGTGCATATAAATCCGGATATATACTGGCAGATGATCTGTTTATCCGCGCTCACTCTAGCCGTTTTGGGTTGCGTGTTCGGATTTTATCTTTTTACTAAGGTCAACAAGGATTTTATTTCTCTGGGAGAAGAAGACGCCAACACTGCAGAAAAAGTAAAAAAAGAAAGGCTAGATAGTGCTTTAGAGTATTTCCAGGAAAGAAAAGAGAGATCCTCGGATATTCTTTCCAGTCCGTCACCCATCGTTGACCCATCGCTCTAAAAATGGTAATTTAGTGCTAGGCGCGGTTAGCTCAGTTGGTAGAGCAATCCGTTTACACCGGAAAGGTCGTAGGTTCGAGTCCTACACCGCGCACCATATCATAGGAAATTAAACTGCTTTAATTTTTTATGATATGGTGCGAGCCGGAGCCATGTTTTTTCAGCAGAATAAACAGGCGAGGCAGGGTCGTGAAATTTTGCGAGCGACGGCAAGCAAAATATTCCTGACCACCAAGGTCGCACTCTAATTGCCTTCGTAGTTCAATGGATAGAACAGGACTCTTCTAAGGTCTTGATGTAGGTTCGATTCCTACCGAAGGCACATGAAAATTAAAATCTTATATGAAGACGCAAATATTCTAGTAGTAGACAAGCCGAGCGGGATAGCTGTGCATCCCGATGGACGCACCAAAGAAAAAACTTTGACCGATTGGGTCATAAAAAATTACCCTAGAATGAAGAATGTGGGGGAGCCTCTTGGAGAAATATCGCGACCGGGAGTAGTACATCGGCTGGATCGCGACACTTCGGGGGTTCTTCTTCTTGCAAAAAACCAAAAGGCTTATGAATTCCTGAAGAATCAGTTTAAAGAGAGGAGCATTAAAAAAATATATAACGCAATCGTCTCTGGTTGGCCGAAAAATGACCGGGGTGTGGTGAACAAGCCGATTGGTCGCAGTCCAAATGATTTTCGTCGGTGGCTGGCTGGGCGGGGTGCTCGCGGAGAGCTACGTGAATCTATAACCGAATATAAAGTTTTAAAAAGATTTAGTGATAAAAACGGAAAGTGGAGCTATCTGGAAATCAAGCCAAAGACCGGCCGAACTCATCAAATCCGCGTGCATATGAAGTATTTAAGTTTTCCTGTGGCGAATGATGCTTTGTACAATCCCGGTAAAAGAGGCCCCGTAGGTATCAAAAGGATGGCGCTTCATGCGCTGTCTATAGAGTTGAAAGATTTGAAGGGCAAAACGCTAAAAGTTGAATCCTCCTTACCAAAAGAATTCAAGGAGGTGCTAAAATAAAGCAATGCAAGCGGAAATCAAATCACATTCGCAAAGCTCAGTATCTACGACCTGTCAGAATTGCAAAAGCAGAGGCTTTATGGTAAATTGAATCCACTATGGCAGGGAGAAATATAAAATTCAGTCCGGTAGACATTGAGGAGCGAAAAAAGCTCAATTTTCAATCTGGCGACACGGTACGAGTTTGGTCCAAGATTTTGGACGAGAAGGGTAAATCTCGCCTGCAGGCATTTGAGGGCACCGTGCTCGCCCGCAAGCATGGCTCGGAAGCCGGAGCGACTTTTACTGTTAGGAAGATTGCTTCCGGAGTAGGAGTCGAAAGAATCTTTCCTTTGTTTTCTCCGATGGTGGATCGAGTCGAGATCGTAAAAAAATCTCGAGCTCGCAGATCCAAACTATACTATATAAGAACCAAAGCTGTCCGAGATGTCCGTCGTAAGATGCGCTCTGCCACATCTTTCTCTCTAGTTGAGGCTACTCCAGTTGAAGCAGTCGAAGAAACTAAGCCGGAATAAAAATGCCCAGGTGGCGAAACTGGTAGACGTACTACCTTGAGGTGGTAGCGCCCGCAAGGGCATGGGAGTTCAAATCTCCCCCTGGGCACATTTAGCTGTGTTATAATAAGGTCATTGAACAAGAAAATTACAAGAGAATTTCTTGATATTTTTAACATAAACAAGTCCAAGTATCTTTTTTGGTTCTTTCTGATTGCCTGTTTGTATTTTATTTTAGGCTTGATGGGTCTTTTGTCGGACTCCGTTTCGGGTTTTACTTCTTTTATTTGGGCACCTACCGGCATATCCATCGCGCTTCTTTTTCTCTCTGGTTTGCGTTTCGCTCCGGCTTTGTTTTTGGGTGCGGTATTGATCAATCTCTCAATTGGGGCCTCTCTTTTTGTCGCCTTTAGCGTCGGACTAGGAAATATGTTGGAAGCGATCATTGCGGTTATGTTTCTTAGAAAATTTTCTTTCAACCCGTCGCTTTCCCGGATTCAGGATGTAATAATTTTAGTCATTCCCTCTATACTCTTCAGTACATTTGTGGCCTCTATTATAGGAGTAGCAGCACTTTCTTTTGGGGGAATTATTTCCCCGGAGAACTATGTTAATACCTGGGTCGCTTGGTGGGTGAGAGACACGATGGGAGCACTCGTTTTTGCCCCCGCGGTACTGGTTTGGTTTAGGCCGATAAAGGAAATAATAAACACAATACTTACTTGGGCGAAAAAAATGGAGGTGCTTAGCGCATTTCTACTTCTCATTCTTATTAATTTTGTGGTTTTCTTCTCAGTATCTGGTGATTTCTGGACCAACCATTCTTTTGCTTACCTAATATTTATTCCGCTCATATGGATCGCTCTTAGAATGGGCCAAAAAGGTTCAGTAACCGCTATTTTCATCACATCCATAATTGCTATATATAGTACGGCTACTGGGAGGGGCCCATTTATCGAGGAAACGCTCGGACAGGGATTGATAACTCTGTATATATTCATGGGCACAGTTTCGCTCACGATGATGACTCTTGCAGCCACGGTTTCGGAAAAAATCACAGCCCTGGAAACTCTGAAAATAGAGGGCAAAAAACTTACCCAGGAAAAAGCCAGAACGGACGCTGTTTTTCTTTCTATCGGCGACGGTTTAGTAGTCACCGATAGGGAAGGCAGAATCACAATGATCAACAAGGCCTTTGAACACTTGCTCGGATGGACCAAGGAGGAAGCTCTTGGAAAAGTTTTTGTTGATATTGTTCCAAAGGAAGATGAAAAGGGTGTTCGCATAATGAATGAAGATCGGACCACTCACAAGACACTTTCTGGCAACAAAACAGAAGTTTCTGGACCACACCAGATTCATTATCTTGTTCGCAAAGATGGGACTAGGTTCCCAGTCAGCATGACATCAAACGCAGTGCACGATGGCAATATGGAGGGGGTAGTCCAAGTATTTTGGGACATTACAAAAGAAAAAGAAATTGATACAGCTAAAACAGAATTTGTCTCTCTTGCCTCCCATCAATTGCGTACACCCGCCACCAATATGAAGTGGTTCCTAGAAATGCTTCTTTCTGGTGAGGTGGGGGCTCTAAACAAAAAGCAAAAAGAATATTTCGACGAAGTGTACAAAAATAATCAGCGAATGATCGGACTCATTAACACCATACTAAATGTTTCCCGCATCGAGCTTGGTATATTTGAAGTGACGCCTATACCTACTGATATGAAATCGCTCATTAGCGGGATACTAGATGAGCATCAATCCCTTATTAAGGAAAAAAGTCTAATGGTCAGAGAATCTTACGCAAGCGACCTCTCCACAATATTGATAGATCCGAAGCTCGTTCGGATTGTCATACACAACCTTATTTCCAATGCGGTGAAATATACCCCGCCAAAAGGCCGGATTGACCTTGATGTATATATCAAGAAACGGGAAGAGAATGTCAGCGGGCGTAAAATGAAAAAAGATAGCATAATCGTAGCGGTCCATGATACTGGATATGGAATACCCGCGAACCAAGTCAAAAAAATATTTACCAGGCTCTTTCGAGCAGATAATGTTCGGCAAAAAGATACTGACGGTACGGGCTTGGGCTTGTACTTGGCCCGGATGATCGCGGAACACACCAAAGGGGATTTGTGGTGTGAGTCCACGATTCGTAAAGGGAGCACTTTCTACTTGGCTATGCCCACAGAAGGAATGAAGAAAAAATCTGGATTGAAAGAAATCGCCGTAGGTTCAATAAAACAAAGGCGAAATAGGCATTATTAAATCATTATTAAAAATATTTGATTTTTAATTTACAAGGTATTATAATTGGTAAGTTATGGATATGAGTATAAAAAAGAAAAAAGGGCACTCAATCGCGATTATAGAAGACGAAGCTTCTCAAAGGAAGGCGCTTTCGGAGAAGTTTGCCCGGGAAGGGTTCAAGGTTTTTGAAGCTAAGGACGGGGGTGAGGGACTGAAGCTTGTCCTCAAGGAGCGTCCTGACATAATACTGCTTGATATTATGATGCCGGACATAGACGGGCTCACTATGATGAAGAAACTCCGTAATTCCAATAAATGGGGCAAGACCGTGCCAGTAGTTCTTCTTACAAACCTAAGCGCGGATACTGACGATATAATAAAAAGAATTTCCGAAGATGAGCCATCTTACTATCTGCTTAAGGCCAACTGGTCAATCGGCGACGTGGTAGATAAAGTCAACGAGCGACTGTCTAGATAAATTTTTTCCACAATTTAAATATATTTCAATTGACTATTCTATAGGAATAGGTATTATTTTCCTGTATGTACATCAAGGGAGGTGGAATGGGAATTCCGTATTCCGACGCGGAGATGAGCCACAGACTGCATGTGGCGAAGACGATCGCCGATCAGCGGCGGCTCCTGCTCGATCCGGCACATGCGTGCCGGGTCAGGCGGACGGTTGGCGACACGCGTGCCGAGGAGGCCCGCCAGCTCGCTGCAAGCGCGAGGGCGGTGATTTTCGCGCAGGCGCGGTCTGAACTCGCGAGGCTCAAGGTCGACTAGCCATGGACAGGTTGGCCATGAGTAAGGAGACCTATGACCGGGAAGAAGCCCGACGGGCGAAGGACCCTCAAGGCTTCATCGAACGCGGGCAGGAACTTGCTCGCAGGCGACGCGACGCAATCAAGACCGAAATCAGACGGGTTCAGGTCAACGAGCAGCGCTGCGCCGAAGTGCGCCGGGCCCTCCAAGGGGAATAAAATTCTCCTAATCGTAGAACAACGCGCCGGTGGAGAGCATTCTCCCCGGCGCGAAGTAATTTTCATTTCATTTGTTGTCTGTGCTATACTAATTTTATGATATTTTCGGAAGATATTTTGGCACGAGTAGCCATTTTTATTTTAGCAGTCTGTGGATTTTTAGTAGCTAAGCATATTTATAAACACAAGAAGGCAAATGCAAAGCCATTGGTTTGCCCGATACGGTTCGATTGCGCTACTGTGGTGCACAGCGATTACTCAAAGCTTTTCGGAATCCCCGTGGAGAAACTAGGAATGCTTTATTATGCTCTCGTGGCGATAGGATATTTGTTTTTAATTTTTTCCCCGGCTGCTTTACCAGAGAATGCGATCTTATTTCTGATATTACTATCTCTGATTGCCTTTCTCTTTTCTGCTTACCTTATAGGCATACAGATATTTGTTCTAAAAAAAGGATGCTCCTGGTGCATAGTGTCCGCATTCATTTGTCTTTCAATTTTCCTGGTTACTGTCTTTACTTACGACATCGAGAGTATTTTACGAAACTTAATTCAGGCAGTAGGAGCATAAGTAATGCATAATGAAGCAAAAATATTCACGCAGCTCTGGGCGCTCTCCAAGGATGAAGTCCTAACAAAACTGGATACAAGGGAAAAAGGGCTAAATGAAGAAGAAGCCAAATCCAGGCTCGCGCTCTATGGCAGTAATACCTTCCACTCTAAGGAAAGGGTAAATATATTGTCTCTCTTCCTTAAGCAGTTTGTAAGCCCTCTTATTTTTCTCTTGGTTGGGGCTAGTATTATGACAGCGTTCTTGGGGGAATGGATTGACACTGGAGTCATTGCGTTTGCAGTTTTACTCAATGTCTTTCTCGGCTTTTACCACGAATACAATGCCGAGAGTACTCTGGATAAACTCAAGACTTACATAAAGGACAGAGCTAGGGTAGTGCGAGGAGGAATAGAACAAGAAGTAGATTCCGCGCTCTTAGTGCCCGGAGATTTGATTAAACTTGCCTATGGTTCCCGCATTCCGGCTGATGCTCGAATCCTTGGTGTGAATAATTTTCAGGTTGATGAGGCAATTTTGACCGGAGAAGCCCTACCAATAGAGAAAAGCACCGAGGTAATACACGCATCGGCAGTAGTGGCGGACCGATTGAACATAGTACATGCCGGAACCTTAGTGGTGCAAGGTTTTGCCACGGCGGCCGTGTATGCCACTGGAAACAATACGGAAATTGGACAGATAGCTGGTATTGTTTCGAGGACCAGCAGAATCAAGACACCTCTTCAAAAGGGGGTTTATAAGCTGGCCTGGTTGATATTCATAGTGGTTAATATCATTATCATTGGGATTTTCGTCTTAGGGGTATCAAGAGGAGAGCCATTAGTCCCAATGTTGCTTCTTTCGGTGGCGGTAGCCGTTGGCGCTGTGCCCGAGAGCTTACCCATCGCTCTTACTGTCATTCTCGCGATTGGGTCGCTGCGAATTGCTGAGAAAAGAGGAATAATTAGGAAGCTTACCGCGGCGGAAACCTTGGGCTCGACGACTCTCATTATGACCGACAAGACAGGCACCCTCACTATGGCGGATATGCAGCTAGTAGGGATACATAGTTTGGAATCCATTCTAGCTCTTGAAAAAAATTCTATTGTAGAAGGTAGTTTTTCCCATGAACAAAAAAAACTTTTAGAGCTCGCTTTGCTTAATATCGATGTGTCAATCGAGAATCCGGAAGAAGACAAGAGCAAATGGATTTTTAAAGGTAGGCCGTTTGAGGTGAATATTGCGAAAGCCTGCCGTTTACATGACATACCTCTTGAGTCGGTACTATCTTCTATAACTCACTTAGTTCTGCCGTTTAATTCAACTAATAAGTTTTCAGTGGCGGAGGCCGATGAGATATATGTTGTAATGGGTGCTCCTGATATACTGCTCCGAAAATCCGGTATTTCTAAGGAGAAATATTTGGAAGTCGAATCTTGGATTGAGGCTACCAGCCGGGATGGCAAAAGATTGATTGGTATCGGAACTGTGCCTAAGAAGAAACATAAGGATTTGAATATTCACGAAATTGCCGACATAAAGTTCCTTGGCATATTTGCTTTCTTTGACCCTATCCGTCCCGAAGTTCCTAAGGCTATTAAAAATATTGAATCACACGGAATTAAAATGGTTCTAGTGACCGGAGATATGGTCGGCACGGCTTTGTCTGTGGCCAAAAGTTTGGATTGGAAAGTTTCCGAAGATGAGTCTCTTTCTGGCGTTGATATTCGAGCCTTTACTGATGAGGAGTTACTCAATCTGCTGTCCAAGATTAAGATTTTCGCTCGGGTCACACCCGAAGACAAGTTGCGCATCGGCCGCCTTTATCAACAACAAGGAGAGATAGTGGCAATGACTGGAGACGGAGTCAACGACGCTCCCGCTCTGAAGGCCATGGACATAGGCATTTCACTCGGGTCTGGAAGCGATGTGGCAAAGAGCGCGGCAGACCTTGTCCTACTCGATGATAATTTCGAAACAATCAGTTTGGCTATCGACGAAGGCAGGAAAATACTAGGGAACCTGAGAAAGACTTTTGTCTATCTGATGTCTAATTCGCTCGACCAGGTATTTCTGATCGGGGGGAGCCTGATTATGGGATTGGCATTGCCTCTTACAGCACTCCAGATCATTTGGGTGAACCTGTTTACAGGATCCTTGCCAGCCTTGTCCTTTGCTTTTGATACGGATATCGATCATGAAAGGTACAACGGGAAGGACCTGAAGCTGATTTTTACCAAGGAGGTAAAAATACTAACTTTCGGTATCGGTGTCCTATCCTCTACTTTGCTTTTCTTCCTTTATTATTTCCTGCTTCAGATAGGCGTCGAACTCCAGGCAGCCAGATCCATTCTCTTCGTGTGTTTTTCTTCCTATGTTCTGGTCATCGCTTTTTCATTTCGTAGTTTGCATCAACCACTATTCGCATACAAAGTTTTTTCAAATATGAAGCTCAATCTTAGTGTTTTACTTGCGGCGGGCCTCCTCATTTTTACTATGACCGTTCCGTTTATGCGTGAAATTTTCGGGCTGGCGCCGATGCCACTCTCTTGGTTACCTTTCATTATTTTTTGGCTCATTTTTAATATTATCTTAGTAGAAGGAGCGAAATATATACTACGAAAAGCACGATAAATTCGCATTTTTTCGAAATTTTTGCTATAACTAAAAACACATGGTGGCTATGGTGTAGCGGCAGCACGCGAGCTTGTGGAGCTCTCAGTCTGGGTTCAACTCCCAGTAGCCACCCAATTTCATGCAAACCTTCTTCTTTGGAATTTGGGAAAATATCAAGCAGATTTTTTTTTGGCCGAATACCCTTTGGCACCTGTCGGCGATAGCGGTTACCTATTTTATTGTTATGTTTGGTCTAGATTGGAATTACTATGTAGCCACGCGGTTTATAGATTCAAAATGGTGGATGCCAGCGGGGCTTTTGGGCTTCTTCCTACCGGTTTTGGTGCCGATCGCACTGTATATATTTGGAAGAGATCGGAATAACGCAAGAATATTAAATACTTCGTTTGCTTTGGGGCAAGCAGTAATCCTGGCATACTTTATATCTTCAATTTATAAAGCATTCACCGGGAGGATTCCGCCGGAGTTTAGCAATGCTCTAGTAGATATTAGCAATGGATTTCAGTTTGGTTTTTGGCGGGGAGGAATATTTAATGGCTGGCCTTCTTCCCACACTACTATTGCTTTTGCGATGATTGCTACACTAATAGTTTTATATCCGGAAAATAAAAAAGTCAAATATTTAGGAATTCTTTACGCTCTTTTTGTCGGGCTAGGAGCTTCTGTCGGTTTCCATTGGCTCTCGGAATTTATTGCCGGACTAATTTTCGGGGTATTGATCGGGATAGTAGTAGGGCGAAGCTTCAAAAACCGGATGGTAAAAAGCGTTTGGGATAATATAGATCTGATCAAAACACTCCAAAGCGGTGGAGTAGCGGTGATGCCTACGGATACTTTGTACGGCATCATCGGCAGCGCATTAAACAAAGAGTCAGTAGAACGAATTTATAAGATAAGAGGTAGGGACACAAGCAAGCCTTGCATAATTTTGATAGGGGATATGAACGACCTTGAGAAATTTTCTATAACACTTTCAAAACCCCAGGAATTTATAATTAAAAGTTTTACATCCTTCGACTCCACTCAGGACATTCGGCCGACAAGCTTCGTTCTAGATTGTCCTCTCGACTCGCTTTCATACTTGCACAGAGGTACCAGAACGCTTGCTTTTCGAATACCACAATTGGCACATTTGCATGATTTACTTTTAAAGACTGGGCCCTTAGTGGCACCCTCTGCTAATACACAAGGAGAAGAGCCGGCCGGGGCGATAATAGAAGCGAAGAAATATTTTGGTGATAACGTAGATGTGTATGTAGACGGAGGAGTTCTTTATGGTAGAGCATCAAAGGTTGTCCGACTAAGCCAGGACGGTTCGATTACTACTATCCGAGAATAGAAAGATTTAGCGGAATATGTCATAATTCTTGAATGAAGTGGAAGAAATACTGGAAGACCTTGGGGCCGGGGCTCACCACTGGTGCGGCAGATGACGACCCTTCGGGAATTGCCACATATTCTCAGGTGGGTGCCGCTCGTGGATTTTCCCTGGCATGGCTCGCGCCATTTTCTTTGCCCTTACTCGGAGTTGCCCAAGAAATGAGTGCGCGCATTGGCCTAGTGACTGGGGTCGGACTCGCGACCAATATTAAACGGCACCACTCAAGGCAGGCATTGTATGCCTGTACCACGCTTCTGCTCGTGGCTAATACTTTCAACATTGGAGCCAATCTGGGCGCAATGGCAGAGGTTTCGAAGTTAGTATATCCGTTTCTTAGTTTTCCTATGATGGTCATCTCTTTCGCACTTTTTTCGCTTATTTTGCAGGTTTTTGTATCCTATAAGAATTATGCGAAATATCTAAAGTATCTAGCCTTGAGTTTGTTTGCTTACATTTTCTCGGCTTTCGCTCTGGACATATCCTGGGGCGAAGTATTACGAAGCGTCGTTGTTCCGACGGTCAACTTTTCCAAAGAAGAAATAATTTTGATTTGTGCAGTATTGGGCACCACCATCAGCCCATATTTATTTTTCTGGCAGAGCTCGCAGGAGGTAGAAGAAGAGATATTGCGTGGTGAGGTTACGGAGGAGGAGCGCCGAGGTAAAGCGACAAAGGAAGACATCAAAGATATGCGCGTGGATGTCTGGTCTGGAATGTTTATGTCAAATTTGGTGATGTTCTTTATTATTGTTACTTCTTCTGTTACCCTGTTTCAAAACGGTATAACAAATATTAATACCGCCGCGGATGCCGCAGAAGCTCTCCGCCCCATTGCCGGCAACTTCGCCTTTCTTTTATTTGCTTTAGGAATTATTGGCACCGGGTTACTTTCGATTCCGGTATTAGCTGGCTCGGCTTCGTATGCGGTTTCCGAATCCTTTGGTTGGAAGGAAGGCCTATTTCAGAAGTTCAAGCAGGCAAGCGCATTCTACGGCGTTCTTATAGTGGCTATGATAATCGGAATTATGCTTAATTTCGTAGGACTTAATCCAATCAAAGCGCTTATCTATTCTGCGGTGATAAACGGCATTGTCTCGCCGATAATTTTATATTTTATTGTCAGTTTGAGCTCTAGAGAGGATGTTATGGGTGAGCACAAGAATAGAGTGCTCGGAAATATTTTCGGATGGGCCACCGTCGGCATTATGTGCTTGGTAAGTGCTTTCGCTATCATATTTATTTTGGTGTAGTATCTACATATGCAAATTTTAGAAAATTACAATATTAAGAGCCTTAATACTTTTGGCGTGCCTGCCATAGCCAGGTTTTTTGTGGAAGTCTGTTCAGAAGAAGACCTGAAGGATCTTTTTGAGAATTCAGTTTTCAAACATAACGACAGGGTGGTGCTTGGCGGTGGAAGTAATATTCTCTTCACAAAAAATTATGATGGGTTGATCATCCTAAATAAAATTAAGGGTATAGAAATTCTAAAGGAAGATGATGAGAGTGTATTCATCAAATCAATGGGTGGCGAAGTGTGGCATGACTTGGTGGAATTCGCGACATCTCGGGACTATTGGGGTATTGAAAATCTCGCTCTTATCCCAGGAACGGTCGGCGCTGCTCCGATGCAGAATATTGGGGCATATGGAGCCGAACTGGAAGATACTCTCGTATCCATAGAAGGGTACAATATGGAAACTGGGAAAAAAGAAACATTCGATAAAGAAGAATGCGAGTTAGGCTACCGAGACAGTGTTTTTAAAAATGAACTAAAGGAAAAATATTTCATTTCTTCAATAATTTTGAGATTGAGCAAGAAGGAAAATAAAAATTTAAATTATAAAATACTTCAGGAACACTTGGAGAAAAATAAGATAGAAGTGAAAACTTCAAAAGACATCAGCGACGCAGTGTCGGAAATAAGAAGGAGTAAATTACCCGACCCGAAAATTATTGGGAACGCCGGCAGTTTTTTTAAGAATGTTTTTGTGACTCGGGATGAATTAGAGAGACTCCAGAAAGATTATCCCGAGATTCCATATTTTAAGGAAGTGGAAGCGTTTAAGATACCAACTGCATGGCTAATCGAACAATCTGGCTGGAAGGGCAAAAAGATGGGGAACGCTGGTGTCCACGAGAAACAAGCCCTAGTTTTGGTCAATTTTGGCGGAGCAAAAGGGGAGGACATTAAGGAACTTTCTGAAAAGATAATCGATTCGGTATATAAAAAATTCGGAATCAAGTTAAACACGGAAGTCAATTTGATTTAGACACTTTTCAGTGTACAATTAGCATATTACAATTAATTTTTCGCTCTCAAGCGGAGGAAATATAAATTTATGGAAATTTCACAAGAATATAAGATAAATATCTATCGCGCTTTACTAGCTCTAATGGTTATCCTCTCTTTATACTTTGCGGTAAGGCTAGCGTCCGAATTCAGGGCATATGGAATGATTGGAAGCGCTGGCTCCCATACTATTACTCTTACTGGACATGGAGAAGTAATGGCCGTTCCGGACATCGCGAGTGTATATTTCACAATTTCCAAAGAAGCTAAGACGGTTAAAGAGGCTCAAGATGCCGTAGCGGTAGTCGAAAAAAAGGCCCTAGACTTTCTTAAAGAGAATGGAGTCGCAGAAAAAGACATCCAAGCATCAAATGCATCTTTTTACCCTAAATATGAATACAAAGCAAGGACACCCGCAATTTATGCTTATGAGGCTTCTGAGAGTATAACCGTAAAAGTTAGAAACACAGACGATGCGGGCAGGCTTATTCAAGGTCTAGGTACACTTGGTGTCAGCAATCTTAACGGACCGAATTTTACCATCGACGATGAAGAATCTTTGAAGGCCGAAGCACGCAAGGCGGCGATTGCCGAAGCGAAGACTAAGGCGGAAGTGCTGGCCAAAGACCTTGGAGTGAAACTCGGCCGAGTAGCGGAGTTTAGTGAGTCAGGCAATTATCCTATGTACTATGCCAAGGACGCTAGGTTGTCTATCGGCGAGGCTCAGGCCAGCGATTCAGCCCCCGAGCTTCCGAAGGGAGAGAATACTGTAAGTGTCGATGTTGTTATCACTTATGAGATAAGATAAGTAATTTTGAGCACGAATTGACTATTGTCAAGAATTGGAGTATTATTAAAAAAGCCCTTCGAAAGGGGGCTTTTTTAAAAGATATAGGAAATTTTTTAAATTTGTATGTCAAAAATAACTGATTATGTTAAAGAAACTAAGACTGAACTAAAGCATGTAATATGGCCTAGCAGGAATCAGACCTTGTACTATACCCTTATAGTCATAACGCTTTCCGTTCTGATCGCCTATTTCTTGGGTTTATTTGACTATATTTTCTCCAGAGGATTGGAGAAATTACTAGCCCTCTAATTTTCATTATTCTCTATGTCCAAACAAGAAACTGAAGGAATAAGAAGTTGGTATGCCATTCATACTTATGCGGGCTATGAGAATGTGGTTCTTCGCAACCTAAAACAGCGCATAGACTCACTCGGAATGAACGACAAGATATTTAATGTTATCGTTCCGGTTGAAAAAAAAATAAAGATCAAAGGCGGTAAGAGAGTGGAAGTGGAAGAGAAGATTTATCCTGGATATGTGCTCGTGGATATGATCGTCACTGACGATTCTTGGTATGTAGTACGCAACACTCCGAGAGTAACGGGCTTTGTCGGTGCCGGGGTGAATCCTGTGCCACTTCGCAAAGACGAAGTCGACTTCCTATTTAAGAAAATGGATACATCTACCGCCAAACATAACATTGACCTTACTCCCGGTGAAACTGTTTTGATCACTGACGGGCCATTCAAAGAGCTTGAAGGCAAGGTAAACTCTGTCGATATCGAGAGAGGCAAGATCAAGGTATTGGTCTCAATGTTCGGCCGCGAAACTCCAGTAGAACTCGATTTCTTGCAAGTCCGTAAAATTTAACGAACGCAGTGAGTATAAATTTGCCGACCCCGTCACAAATTTATTGATTATATAAAGTGAATATGATAGGGTAATTGAGTCAAGTATGTCCATAGGTTATATAGATTTATTAATAAATTTGATACGGGGTTCATAATTTCCTAATTCGCTTCGCTCATAAGTAAATATATGAAGAAAATAACTAAAAAAATAAAACTTCAGATTCAGGCGGCCAAGGCTACTCCGGCGCCACCTCTTGGGCCAGCACTTGGTCAGGCTGGTATCAATATTGGGGACTTCGTCACTAAGTTTAACGCAGCTACCCAAAAAATGGCCGGAGACAAAGTATCCGTGCTTATTCATGTTTTCGAGGATCGTACTTATGATTTCATAATTAAGACACCACCAGTAACTGGACTAATTTTGAAAGCGGCTGGAGTCGAAAAAGGTTCTGGGAAAAACGCAACTACTAAAGTCGGTAAGATTACTCGAGCCCAAGCCTTGGAAATTGCAAACAAGAAACGAGCCGACCTAAATGCAAAGGATGATGACGGAGCGATTAATATCGTTGCTGGATCCGCAAGATCAATGGGTATTGAAGTTAAAGATTAGAAGTAATTGTGCTAAAATATCTATATGTCTAAAATAAAAAGTTATTTTTCGAAGAGGAACGTTCTTTTTATTATAATTTTTGCGGTTTTGGGGTTTATAGCTTTACAGATTCCGATAGCACAAATAGAAGGGTCTAAGGCGAAGTTTATGGTTTATGACGCTTTTGCTCCTATCGCCGGAGCTTTTATTGGCACATTCCCAGGAGTAGTCGCTGTATTTTTTATGCAGTTTGCGAACTTTCTGTTTCACGGAGCAGAAATCCTCGACGCTGGAACCATCATCAGGTTCTTTCCAATGCTTTTTGCTGCACTGTATTTTGCCAAGAAAGGCAAATTTAACGTTATCCTTCCAGTAATTGCTATCATTACTTTCGTTGCCCATCCTATCGGCCGAGAGGTTTGGTATTATACACTTTTCTGGACCATTCCTATTGCTGCTTATTTTTTTAGAGATAAATTTATTTTGGCGAGGGCACTCGGAGCCACCTTTACCGCCCATGCTGTCGGAGGAGCTTTGTGGATTTGGTTCTTCGCCTTACCAGCACAGGTTTGGATTTCACTTATTCCCGTCGTGGCTCTGGAGCGCGCTTTATTTGCCCTAGGAATCTGTGTTTCTTTTGTCCTAGTTAATAATCTTTTAGCTTTACTAGAGAAGAAACAAATTCTCGATCCCGGTTTCACTATCGACCGTAAATATCTCTTCGGCAGTTTTCGCCATGAGCCAAAAGTCTAGGTCTCAGTCTGAAGTAATTTATGTCGCTTATGTGGCCTCCAGTATTGATGGCCGCATCTCCGAAAGTAGTCGATCGAAACTAGGCTGGACCAGCAAAGAAGACTGGGATTTTTTTCAGAAATCGCTCCTGGGGTTTGATGCCGTAGTAGTCGGATACAATACCTATGAAATGGCTCGGAAAAATTTAAGCAAGAGAAACACAATAGTTTTCACTTCTAGGGTAAATACTCCAAATCGCTCAGGTTCAGTGACTTTTTTAAATCCAAAAAAATATGATTTAAATAAATTAATAAAAGAGAAAGGTTATAAAAAAATAGCTATTTTAGGCGGGCCGAAAATATATAACTACTTTTTGGAACAGAAACTGCTCAACGAGCTTTTTGTTACGATTGAGCCCTATGTTTTTACAAATGGGGTGTCCATGTTTGCGGGTGAGAGGTTTAGGAAATACAGATTTTCTTTGGAATGGGTTAAAAAACTTAATACGAAAGGCACTATTTTATTAAAATATAAATATGGAAATTAAAGCTTTTAAAACTAAAATATTCGAAAAAGACCAGGATCTGGTGAAATTTATTCTGAAAAGCATTAAAAAAATTCCAGAAAATTCGGTGCTTGTAATTACTTCCAAGATCGTCGCACTCTCCGAAGGGAGAGTCGAGAGAATTCTCGGAGAAAAAGAATTGGTCAGGCTTATCAAAAAAGAATCCGATTTCGCTCTTAAAACCAAACATACCTGGCTGACAATTAAAGATGGAATGGTGATGGCATCGGCGGGCATAGACAAATCCAATGCAAACGGGGGCATGGTGCTCCTCCCGAGAGATAGTTTTGCCTCCGCTCGTTATTTGCGCGCAGTTCTTAAAAAGAAATTTAATCTTAAGAATTTTGGAGTCCTTATAACCGACAGTCGGCTTTTCCCTCTTCGCGCGGGGATAGTAGGGGTCGCTCTCGGTTACGCAGGATTTAAGGGGATAAAAAATTACATAGGCAAGAAAGATATTTTCGATCGGGTTATGAAGGTTTCCAAAACTGACATTGCGGATTCTCTGGCGACAGCAGCAGTATTGTTGATGGGAGAAGGCGACGAGAAACAACCGCTTGCATTAATTACCGGTGCGCCCGTAGATTTTACAGATAGGGTAAATAGGAAAGAACTTATAATTGATCCCAAAAAAGATATTTATGCTCCTTTGTTTTCCGATTTAAAGGTAAAGAAATACAAAAATAAGTAATTTGACAATAGTCAAACACAATTGTAGTCTAAAAGCAGAAATTGGTTCCGGGCGCAAGTCCATTTAAGGAAAGAAAATTATGAAAAACATAAAAGAGTCGTGGGCGCTCGGCAGGATATTGAGGAAAATCGCTCCGAAAATCGGAGCGAGAGTCCTAACTGAGAGCGAGTGGGGGATCGCTGGTCAGATCACCTTCAAGAGTGGCAAGAGGTCGTATTTTAGGTACAACACGTTGGACCTTAACCCGATGGGATCTTCCGAGATCGCCAAGGACAAAGGGTACGCGACCTACTTTATGAAGGCCATGGGCTATCCCGTCATTTTGGGCCAGACGTTCTTTTCCAATCGATGGGCGAAGGCGATAGGTTCGCCTCGAAATGTTGACGCTGCGTACCGGTATGCCAAGCGCTTAGGCTTTCCGGTTATTGTTAAGCCCAACAGCGGTAGTCAAGGGTCGGGGGTGGCCCTCGTGCACAACCAGCGAGAGTTCTACCGCGCAATGCGAGCCGTATACCAGAATGATAAGGTGGCTCTGGTGCAACGGCCCGTTCACGGGCGAGATTATCGGCTGGTCGTGCTCGACCAGAAGGTAATTTCTGCCTACGAGCGTATTCCGCTTAGCGTCGTCGGCGATGGCAAGTCGAGCGTGCTCAGGCTTCTTAAGCAAAAGCAAAAGGAGTTTGCCTCGCTCGGTCGCGATACGCAGATCAAGCTCGACGATCCGCGGATTGCCTACAAGCTTAGGCATCAGGGCTTAGGGCTCAAGTCTGTTCTTGAGAAAGGGCAGAGACTGTACCTTCTCGACAATGCGAACCTTTCGACTGGCGGAGATTCGGTGGATGTTACAAAAAAAATCCACCCCGCTTTTCGACAGATCGCAGTGCGCCTGACTCACGACATGGGCTTGCGTCTCTGTGGCGTCGACCTCATGATCGCGGGAAGTATTGAGGACAAGCCCTCGGTCTACTGGGTGATCGAGATCAACTCTGCACCAGGTCTCGACCACTACGCCAAGATCGGTGACGCTCAGGAGAAAGTGGTCAAAAAGCTGTATCTCGAAGTTCTCAGACACATGGAGCGTTGAGGATTTTGTAAGTCATATGCGGGTGCAGTGTTACTGCGCCCGCATACTTCGTTTTAGTCGTTATTGGCTTTTAATATGTTTGGGAGTATATTAAATAAATGAAAAGAGAGGTTTTAAAAAAGAGTAAAAACCCGAGACCTTCCTGGGACGAATATTTCATCGGCATGGCAAACTATGTCGGCACCCGGGCTACTTGCGACCGAGGCAGAAGTGGTTGTGTGATCGTCCGTGACAAGAGAGTAGTTTCTACTGGTTATGTGGGTTCACCTCCAGGACTACCACATTGCGATGACGTCGGCCACGAGATGCATAAAGTTATAAACGAAAATGGAATAGAGTCAATGCATTGCATTCGTACTGCCCATGCGGAACAAAACGCTATAGCTCAAGCTGCTCGCTTCGGGGTCTCACTCGAAGGATCGACATTATATTGCAAAATGGTACCTTGTTATGTTTGCGCCAAATTGACGATTACCGCCGGAATAAAAAGAGTGATAGCTGACAATGATTATCATGTATCGAAAAGGAGCAAGGAGATACTCAAGAAAGCTGGAGTAAAACTGGAGATTATTAACAATAAGATAGAAAAATACGCTAAACAATAATTTTATGGTGAACCTCAAAGAGCTTCAAAAAGAAGTGATAAGAAATAAGATAGAGAAAGGTTTTAATATGACCGATACCGCGCTCGAATTTTGTCGGGCCCACGAAGAGCTATCGGAAGCATTTTCCAAATATAATAAAGGGCAAGACGGCGTAGCCGAAGAGTTTGCGGATGTGATGATTTTTATTTTAGGTATGTGCGAGACGATGGGTTTTGATTTGGAAAAAGAACTTACCACTAAGATCGAAAAAAACAAGAATCGAAAGTATCGAAAAGAGAAATCTCCAGACGGTAAGGATATTTTTATTCGGATTAAGACTGAGATAGATCCCTAAAACCTTTCATACACAGAAAAAGTATAAGCATGGGCGTTCTTTTCGTCCCGCTTATGTTCTTCGTGTGATGTTTCGTTCCAAACAATGGGTATTATTTCTGGGAAGAATGTGTCAGCATCTTTTCGAGTGTCGTCCACATGGGTAATATAAAGCCGATCCGCAAGATCGATGGACTGTCTATATATTTCTGCGCCGCCGATGATGAACACCTCCTCGTTTTTGTCTTTAGACAACCCCAATGCTTCTTCTAATGAATGTACAACCTCCGCATTTTCTACTTTATAATTATTGTCTCTAGTGATTATGATATTCCTTCTTTTTGGCAGCGGCCTCCCGATGGATTCGAATGTTTTGCGTCCCATAATTACGGGGTGTCCGGAGGTGGTTTTAATGAAATAGGACATGTCCGCGGGCAAAGACCAGAGAAGAGTATTGTTTTTACCGAGCTCGTTATTCTTACCAATTGCGGCAATGAGAGAAATCATAAAATTTATACAGCTATCGGTGCCTTAATCGAATCATGTGGATTGTAATTTACCAGCTCAAAATCTTCTATGGTGAATTCCTCAATCTTATTTTTATTCGGATTGATTTTAAGTTGCGGAAGTGGGCGAATGTCGTTCCTACGAGAGAGTTGTAGTTTTGCCTGCTCAAAATGATTGGAATATAGATGCACATCGCCACCAGTCCAGACGAATTCGCCGGCTCCTAGCCCGCATATTTGGGCGACGAGCATAGTAAAGGTGGCGTAGGAAGCTATGTTGAATGGCACGCCGAGAAAAGTGTCGCAGGAGCGTTGATAGAGTTGGCAGGAAAGCCTCCCGTTCGATACATAAAACTGGAAAAAACAGTGACACGGAGGCAGGCCGGCTTTCTCCATCTCCTCTAAGTCCGCTACATTCCACGCGGACACGATCAGCCTGCGAGAGTCAGGATTACTTTTTATCTGCTCTATCACTTGAGCTAGTTGGTCTATGTGTTTGCCGTTCGGAGCTGGCCAGCTTCGCCATTGGTATCCATAAATAGGCCCCAGGTTGCCGTAATCCTTCGCAAAATTCTCGTCCTTTTTTATTTTTTCAATAAATTCTTTTATGCCAGAGTTCCACTCATCGGACCCGGTGGGCGGTATGGGTAAATTATTTCTTTTCAGGTATGCCTTGAAAGGCCATTCATCCCAAATGTGTACATTGTTATCGGCAAGATATTTTAAATTCGTGTCGCCACGCATAAACCATAGAAGTTCGTGGATTATCGATTTGATAGGCACTTTTTTAGTAGTAAGAAGGGGAAAGCCGTCCGCTAAGTCGAAACGCATTTGATAGCCAAGCACACTTTTCGTGCCTGTGCCCGTACGGTCGGTCTTTGCTGCCCCATTTTTCATTATGTGCTCCAGTAGATCCAGATAAGATTCATCTGCATGTTTGCTTTGCATATTGCTATTGTAGCTTACGGGAAGGATTTAATAAAACATTGACATTAACCGCTGAAAATGCTATACTTTATATATCATTCTCACCTATACATATTTGGGAGTGACCCATTATGTACGCAAACCATCCTAAAAAAGGACTAAAGAAATTTGGTCGTTCCGCATCGTCATTTAAATCCCCTGCCCGCGCAGGCGGGAAGCCTCGTTTTGGCGCGAGGCGTTTTCCTATTGCGAAGGGCAAGCGCTCCCGAGGAGAACGCATTGATTTTTCGCGTTTCATTAAGAAAGCCGAACATATCGAGGAGAGGCCGTATGTGGCTACTCATACTTTTGCCGATTTTCCTTTTAACGACCAAATTCAAGCGAATATTTTAAGGACTGGGTTTATCCATCCACGACCGATTCAGGATCAGGCGATACCTACGGTGCTTCAAGGAGGGGATGTTTTCGGTATGGCAAATACGGGTACGGGTAAGACCGCGGCTTTTCTTCTACCACTCATCGAAAAAATATACAGGACTAAGGGTAAGAGCAAGAGAGAAATTGTGCTAATAATGGCGCCGACTCGCGAGCTCGCGCTCCAGATCGAGGCAGACTTCAAGAAACTTGCTTTCGGGCTCGGAATGTTTTCTGTGTGTTGTGTTGGTGGTTTGCCGATAATGCGACAAATATCCGAGATTAAGAGAGGAGTTTCATTCGTCATAGGTACACCAGGCAGACTACGAGACCTGATCGAGAAAAAAGTTTTGGATCTGGCCACCTGCCACAGTGTGGTCTTAGACGAAGCGGACCGAATGCTAGATATGGGATTTCGTGACGATATGATTTTTATTATCGGCAAGACGAGCGGGGAGAGGCAGACACTGTTTTTCTCTGCGACTCTTTCTCCGGAAATTAAGAAATTGACGGCTCAATATTTGAAGGACCCAGTTTTCATTTCTGTCATCTCGGGTGAAACAGCCAAGAATATAGATCAGGATGTGATCCGCACGCGTACTCGCGAAGAGAGGCTGGATCGATTGCATGAAGTACTCAAGGCAGATGGATCCGACAAGGTACTTATTTTCTGTGAAATGAAACACAGCGTGGATACCCTCACCAAGGATTTAGCCAAGTTTGGTTTTAAAGTAGGATGCATTCACGGCGACAAGAGAAGCCGGGAGCGTATTCGAACTTTGGATTTGTTCAAACAAGATAAAATAAATATTTTAATTGCGACCGATGTGGCGGCAAGAGGCTTAGACATTCCAGATGTGACTCACGTAATTAACTACGACGTGCCTCAGACTTACGATACTTATGTGCACCGTATCGGCCGAACTGGCCGTTCTGGCAAAAAAGGCACTGCGCTTACTTTCGTACCTGGGTAATAATAAAGATTTTGTACTAAATAACCGACCTTGCTAGTGCCTCTTGTTTGTATATAATTAGTAAATGCTGGGCAATTTTACCTTTAAATTCGCACCTAAACCTTCTGCCACAAAAGAAGGTTTGCCACCAACTGAGGAAGGTCTGACTGAAAACTTGGAAGCTATATGGGCGAAAGAAAGAAAAGAAGGCGACCCAGAAATAAAGGTTTGTTTTGTTTTTGGTTATCATTACAACAATCTGGATCTAACAGAGCTTAAAAAAGAATACGCAGATGCAGACGTATTCATTCCTGAAAGTGCTGGTGCCGGAGATATCGGCGAAAAACTGTATCAAAATGTATCTGCGGGTATTTGGTCGGTAGATGAGCTAGAAAAGAAAGTACCATACCTGGGAGATTTTACTTTTGCATTATTGCGAATGATTTATAACTCCAAAAAGTCTGTAGTAGTAGCCGATGTTCCTTCTAGGCATAGTTCTGTTGTGGAGCAAGAAGCAATTATAGAATTAAGCAAGAAGCAATTAGCTATCAAATCGCTACAGGAGAAAGTATCTCTGATGAAAGAAAGCATCATTAGGCAAGTTGCAGCAAATACAGAAAGAGATAACTTTATAGCTCAACAGATACCCAGAAGACTTAGGAAGTTAATTGATGGTAATTCAAAAATAAGGACAAAGGCTTCACTTAAGGTTCTTGTTTTCCTTGGAATAATCCACACTCCTGTTTTTGCAAAAATGCAGAGGTCTAAAAAACCTGAAGTTTCAAGAAAATTTGAATTAGATGGGTCTAGCTTTTCCGTTTTCCAACATACTGACGAATTATTCAGAAGAATCATGGCTGGCCAGGTAGCTGATTCCATAAGTGCTGAGTTGTGGGAGAAAGCCGTATTTGGTTCTGAACTAGGTCATTACCTACTTGTTTATTATCGTTCCGAAATCAAAAAAATAAGCGGTAAAAAATTAATAGATATAGTACGCAAGATTCCAGAGTCTTTTACGAGAGATGATATTAGAACCGTATATAATTCAGTTGAAAAGGGCGAGAATTTTATGCTAGCATTTTTGGGTGTTTGCAAGTCTAAAAATATCGATGTAAGTGGTTTGTTTAACTAAATTCGATTTATATTTTTTATTACTTACTCAACTTCCCATCTAAAACCAAAGAAGCCCCGAAGACCCCTTTGGGACCTTCAGGACTCGTTGCGGTCCGCCTAGTGGCGGACACGATTGCTCCTGCACCCCCGCGCGAACCAGAGCGCGCGACCGATGCATTCGTCGCCGCAGTAATCCCCCGGATGTGGGGGCCTGCCGTCTCTCCCCGCATCGTCGGGTGGGAGCTCGTAGTAGAGGACTCCGGTAGGAATCCTCCCATCACACCACCTACACTTGAGTG
This sequence comes from Minisyncoccota bacterium, assembly GCA_040900015.1. Taxonomy (GTDB): domain Bacteria; phylum Patescibacteriota; class Minisyncoccia; order Phycocordibacterales; family UBA9973; genus UBA9973. Next base: position 29,853 of record JBBDZS010000001.1, read on the forward strand.
GCTTTTCAGCCTTTTTCCAAGCGCTGGCTTTTGTTGCTTCGATTTGCATCCGACGCCTCCGAAATTACTATATACCCATTTAGGATTTTTTCAAGAAAACAAAAACCCCGTTTTGGCGGGGCTCTTGGAGGTTAATTATTTAGCCTGGATCAGTCCAGCTTTAAGGAGAGTGACATAGGCGCCTCTTTTCTTCATCGTGCGCATGCCCCTAGTAGTTATTTCTATGTTGACGGTCTTTCCAAGTTCAGGAATAAAAACCTTCTTCTTTTGAAGATTTATATATTTTCGTTTCTTGCCGGTAGGGTTGAACTGAGTCGCACGAGTACGATTTGAGTATCCGCCTCCGACGATCGAGCCCTTATTTGTAACTGCGCATCTTTTCGCCATCCCATTAAAAAATTAAAATAATAAATACTTTCATAAGCTTGCTCTATTTTTAACGGGACACGGTAGTTTTTCTTGCCCCGTACAAAGCTTAGCTTTTGTATGGGGTTATGCTATCATTATAAATACGATTATGCAAGCCATCGATGCGGTTTTTTATATAGCCATACTGGTAATGTCTATTGTCATACACGAGATATCGCACGGGTTTGCAGCCGAGTATTTCGGCGATAAGACAGCCCGTCATGCAGGCAGATTGACTCTAAATCCAATCAAGCATCTCGATCTTTTCGGCTCAATTTTATTACCAGCATTTTTGGTGCTTACGAAGGCAGGTTTTCTTTTCGGATGGGCCAAGCCGGTGCCTTACAATCCGGATAATTTGAGCAACCGCAAGTGGGGGAGCTTCGCCGTGGCCGCGGCAGGAATACTCGCTAACTTTTTCATTGCTATTATTTTCGGGCTGATAATTCGGTTTTCTGTAGGGGCAATAGATTCCGCACCGTTTTATTTCATCACTTCGACTATCGTTCTTTTGAACTTGGCTCTGGGTATATTTAACCTCATTCCCATACCGCCACTCGATGGATCGAAGATACTTTTCTCGCTTTTACCTTACTCATATCAAAATGTGATTGATTTTATCGAGCAGTATTCCCTTATTCTCTTGGTCGTCGTCGTAGTCTTTCTATCTAGGTTCTTGTTTCCGGTTTTGTCCTTCTTGTTCACTTTGCTTACTGGGCTGCCCATATAGGGGGTCGCAGTTGCATTTTTAAGGCTTTTATAGTAGATTATTCTAGTGCTTAATTGGAGTCTTCGGACTCTTTTATTTTACGCAAACAGTATTTTATGCCAACAATTAACCAATTAATAAAGAAAAGTCGGGTCAAGACCCACCGCAAATCCAAGACTGTGGCATTGGCGCGCGGGTTCAATGTGCTTCAGAACCGCCCCGTATTCTTTCCTGCGCCTTTCAAGAGAGGGGTTTGCACCAAGGTTTCCACCACCACACCAAAAAAGCCTAACTCTGCGCTTCGAAAGATTGCTCGGGTAAGACTTACCAACGGCATGGAGGTGACTGCATATATTCCCGGAGAAGGACACAATTTACAAGAACACTCTGTGGTAATGCTCCGAGGAGGACGCGTGAAGGACTTGATCGGAGTCCGATATCACATCGTGCGTGGTGTGCTCGACACCCAAGGAGTGGAGAAACGAAGACAGGGCCGATCTTTATACGGAAACAAGAAGCCTAAGGCTGGAGCAAAGAAATAATTTATAAAATATGAGACGCAAAGTAAAAAATAGAAATATAGTAGAACCGGATTTTATATACAACTCCCAAAAGTTGGAGAAATTTATCAATTACATTATGTGGTCCGGCAAGAAGGAAACATCTCGCAAGGTCATGTACGCTGCACTCGACACTATCAAAGAAAAAACAGGCAACCCCAATCCTTTGGAAGTTTTCGATTTAGCTATGAAAAACGCCGGTCCGATGACCGAAGTTCGCTCCAAGAGAATCGGAGGCGCCAACTATCAGGTGCCTCGCGAAGTGCGCCCCGAGCGCAGGCTCGCTCTTGCTATGCGTTGGATTCGCGATGCCTCTCGAGGAGGCAAGGGCAAGCCTATGCACATCAAGCTCGCCGATGAACTTATCGCCGCTTCCAAGAACGAAGGCTCGGCAATCAAAAAGAAAGAAGATACTCACAAGATGGCCGAAGCCAACAAAGCCTTCGCCCACTTTGCTTGGTAGGGTTCGCTCACTGCTTTTGCAACTTTTATAATTAAAACACATTTTTACACATATACGCTATAGCGTATATGTGTATCTTTGATATAATGTTTTTATGAGGAAGAAGACATTTTACTATAAAGGCATTAAGGTAAATGCTTTTGGTCTACCGATATTATCTGAGAATAAAAAACGTCTAAAGAGAAAAAACCGCAAAAGAAATTTTTATCATACTGCTTTTTCTTCGTCATTTAGCAAAGACTCTCCTAAAAATCTTATTTTAATGTACGATGTAGTAGAAGCTAAAAAGAAAGAAAGAGATTGGTTTCGCCGGCAGTTGAAAAATTTTAATTACATAATGATTCAGAGAAGCGTTTGGGTCGGCCCATCGCCTTTGCCAAAGGAGTTTTTGGATTATGTAAAGGAAATTGGCTTACAAAGACACATAAAGACTTTCAAACTAGCCAAGCCGTACACAGGTAAAGAAAGTGTATTTAAATAATATTTACATATTTACGCTATCGCGCATATATGTTATGTGAACAACCTAACTTGCCAATAGGTATTGGAGATATATACTTTAAGTATTATAAGTTAAATAATATTTTTATGGCTAAAAGCGTAGATGAATGCAGAAGAGAAATTCAACATTGGACAAGTGAATTGGACAAAGCTCAAAGAGAATTGAAATGGTGGACAGATGAGCTAGGTAAGGCAATCAGAGAGGAAAGTGATAGAACAAAAAATAAGTAGTATTATTAAGTTTTTAATTTAATCAATAAATTTATGTCAATGGAAAATAATATGTCATCTGGCGACAGGAAACCAGGGCCAACCCCTGAACAGATAAAAGCACACGAAGAGATTGAAGCAAAAAAAGAGCGAAGGGAGTTGGAAGTGAAAACATATATAGATGAGATTGTTGCCTCCTTTTTAGAAGATAGTCCAGATGCAACAATAGACGATTTAAAGAGGGAAATTATTTATCAGAGAGAACTAGCGAGGGAAGCGGCTAATTATTTGTCCAACAAACATCATACGGAAGTTGGTATGAAGCCAAAGAAATTAGTTGATTTCAAGGCTGGTCAAGATACCAGGAGCCCACATGATTGGATGAGTATTCCTTGGAATAAAGGACACTAGTTTTTTGGCTAGCTAGGCAAGACTTAGCAAGTTAGTTTTAGTGCTTGCAATTCCGAAGCTTTAGCGTAGGACTGTGCATAACTCATCCTTGCCAAGCCCTATCGGAGGGGGGTACACTTTGGGTATTATTAAATATAATTTATTTTAAAATATTATGAGTACAGGAAATCCCAACTTTGATGAGCAAAATCCAGGTAGTGGAAAGCCAGAAAAAGTGGGACTCGAAGTTGATTATCGTAAGATATTCGATCATGAGCGTTCCAGAATGGATAGAAAATATCCTAATTGTAATTTTGTTCCCGGCTCTCTAGAGGTTGTCGAAATTCACGATCGAGCGACTAAAAGAGCAGTGCAAGAAGTATTGGAAAACATGATTTGGGACGGAGAAATTAAAATATTGAGTTGGGGAAATATTGGAGAAGCTAGAGACAATAATAAAGATGAGGGAAGAAGAGAAGAAATAATAGAAACTCTTGCCTTTGGATATACAAATGCTTTGGTTCATAATGGAGGTTTGACAATAACTTTAAGCAAAATGTTTCCTGAACTTTCTGAAACAGAAGCACAACAACTAGCGATTGATTTTAAAAAAATTCTAGATAGGGTTTCAGAACTAATCCCATCGGCACACTGGGAAGGCAGAATCGAAATTAAAACTCAAGGCGACAAGTTGTCGTTTTCAGCAATTAAATAAAAGTATTTAATTGCAATTAAAAGGTTTTTAGTATATATTGTTCTGAGCGCATTTGGCGCTTTTTTATTACCTAATCAAACATATGGAACGAGATTATCCACTAGAGAAAGTTAGAAATTTTGGAATTATTGCGCATATTGATGCGGGCAAGACCACCACGACCGAGCGGGTGCTTTTTTATACTGGAGTTTCTCATAAAATAGGTGAGGTGCACGATGGTGAGACCACTACCGACTGGATGGAGCAGGAGCGCGAACGAGGTATCACGATCACTTCCGCTGCGGTGACTTGTTTCTGGACGCCAACATATGACCTTAAGAACAAAGCGCTCAAACATCGTTTTAATATTATTGATACTCCCGGACACATCGACTTTACCGTAGAGGTGAAGCGTTCTTTGCGAGTGCTCGACGGCGCAGTTGTCGTATTCGATGGGGTGGCCGGAGTGGAACCGCAGTCAGAGACTAATTGGAGATACGCGGACGAGGCCAAAGTTCCTCGCATATGTTTCATCAACAAACTCGACCGAACAGGAGCATCTTTCGAACATTCTTACGCGACCATTCTGGATAGATTGAGCAAGAGGGCTGTGCGCGTGCAAATTCCCATCGGGCTTGAGGAAAATTTCGAAGGTGTAGTTGACCTCCTAAAAATGAAAGCCTACTACTTTGAAGGTGAAATGGGCAATCAAGTTGTTGAAAAAGAAATTCCGGAAAACTTGAAAGCGGATGCTGAGAAATTTCACTCCGAGCTTGTGGAGAAAATAGTCGAGACCGACGACGCGATGATGACTGAATATTTGGAAGGCATTGTCCCTAATCTCGAAGTACTCAAAAAGACTTTGCGTAAGGCTGTAATTGAAAATACCATTTTCCCAGTATTTGCTGGGAGCGCCCTTAAGAACAAGGGAGTTCAGCTCGTGCTCGACGCAGTCGTGGACTATCTACCCGCTCCGACGGATATTCCAGCTATCACCGGAATCAATGCTAACACCGAAGAGCCAGAGGACAGACATGCATCTGATTCTGAGCCTTTTTCTGCACTTGCTTTTAAGATTGCGACCGACCCATTCGTCGGGCAAATCATCTTTTTCCGGGTTTACTCTGGACGACTAACAGCCGGAAGTTATGTTTACAATCCTCGCACTAGGAATAAGGAAAGAATTGGGCGCATACTGCGAATGCATGCCAATGACCGCGAAGAAGTGAAAGAAGTTTTTGCTGGAGAAATTGCAGCTGCGGTGGGACTCAAGGACACTATCACTTCCGACACTCTTTGCGATGAAAACAACCCTATCATCTTGGATCGAATCGTCTTCCCTGAACCAGTCATCTCTCTCCGTATCGAGCCGAAGACCAAGGCCGACCAGGAAAAAATGGGTATGGCGCTCAATCGCCTTGCGCAGGAAGATCCTACTTTCAAAGTTACAACAGATCAGGAGACGGGCGAAACTATTATTGCCGGTATGGGAGAATTGCATCTAGAAATAATTGTGGATCGAATGAAGAGAGAGTTTGCCGTAGAGGCGAACGTTGGCAAACCTCAGGTGGCATATCGCGAGACTATCAATGGCAGTAGCGAAGCCGAGGGCAAGTACATCAAGCAATCTGGAGGGCGTGGAAACTACGGCCACGTCAAGATCAAGGTCAGGCCGATGGAAATGCTTACCAAAGAAGAAATCGAAGATCTACCGAAGAACACCAAGCGTGCTCCCGGCTTCGAATTCGTCAATACTATCAAAGGTGGAGTCATTCCTCAGGAATATATTCCTGCCTGTGAAAAAGGATTTAAGGAAGGCCTCGACCGAGGTATTCTGGCTGGATTTAAAATGGTCAATGTTTCGGTGGAGCTCTGGGACGGAAGCTATCACGAAGTGGACTCCAACGAAATGGCATTCAAAATCGCAGCATCTATGGCTATCCAGGATGCTTGCCGTCGTGCGAACCCTGTCATCCTCGAGCCTATGATGAAAGTAGAAGTCGTCACTCCGGACAAGTTTATGGGCGATGTCACCGGCAACCTGTCCTCCAAGCGAGGACTGATCGAAGGCATGGAAGATCGGGGTATGAACAAAGTGGTGAAGGCGATAGTGCCTCTGTCCGAAATGTTCGGATACATGACCGGCCTGCGCTCTATGACCGAAGGTCGCGCATCATTCACTATGGAATTCTTCCGCTACGACATAGTTCCACAGAATGTAGCCGAAACTATTATCTCTGCAAGGAAATAAGATATAATGGGGCTATGCTCTATACTCCATTTTACGACCCCGAGAAAACCTACGAAGACAACTATAACGAAGGTCCTTTTGGGGCCTTTGCCGATGGAGCAAAAATTACACAGGGGAACCCTGTGCAAAAATACGATTTTCTTGGATTTAAAGTAAATTCGCCTTTTGGTATTCCGGCCGGACCGCTCATTAACGGCAAGTTTGTGAAAGGAGCGCTCGATAAAGGTTTTGATGTTGTGACATACAAGACCGTACGGAGTGAAAAATATCCATGTCACCCATGGCCTAACGTTTTGTCGGTCAAAATTGACGGCGATCTGACCTTGGAAAAAGCGGAAGGTAAGCTGGTGGCGGACAGGAATTACCACGAACCGCTTTCTATTACGAACTCTTTTGGTGTGCCTTCTCGGGGAAAAGAATTTTGGCAGAAGGATTTGACTGAGACGGTAAAAAGCGCACGCGAAGGACAGGTCGTCGTCGGATCTTTCCAAGGTACCAAGAAAGAAGGACAGAGCGGAGAGGAATATATAGATGATTATCGGATAACAGCCAAAATGCTTTTAGAAACGGGCGTCAAGGTAATGGAAGTAAATCTGAGCTGTCCGAACGAAGGCACCAATAACCTCCTTTGTTATGACACAGAAAGAAGTGTAAAGGTGGCAAAAGCAATTAAGGAAGTGATTGGTAATATTCCGCTGGTGATAAAAATAGCATACTTTAAAGATGAAGAAGAGCTTCGTAATTTGGTAAAGGAGATAGGTTCTGTTGTAGAAGGGATTTCTGCGATAAATACCATTTCTGCGGAAATCGTGGATGAGAACGGCAGTCAGGCGTTGCCGGGAGAAGGGAGATTGCGAAGTGGTGTCTGCGGGCATGCTATCCGGTGGGCTGGACTGGATATGGTTAAGAAATTAAAAAAATTGCGAGAGGAATTTGGCTATAACTATTCGATTATCGGTGTAGGGGGAGTGACCACAGCGGATGATTT
>JBBDZS010000001.1:37126-40381 GCA_040900015.1 Minisyncoccota bacterium
AAATATAACAAAAGAGCTAGGGAAATAAATTCACTTCTTTGTGTGGGCTTAGACGCGGACTTCGAAAAATTACCGGAGCGATTCAAGACTATGGAGTTCCCGCAGTTTGAGTTTAATAAATGGATTATCGACACTACTCACGAGTACGCGGCTGCGTACAAACCGAACGCGGCATTTTACGAAGCGAGGGGAGACCAAGGGATGCGAGAGCTTAAAATGACGATGGATTATCTTATTCAAAACCACCCAAATATTTTTACGATTTTAGACGCGAAGCGGGCGGATATAGGTAATACCAATAATGGTTATGTGGCTTCGATATTCGATTGGTTAGGATTTGATGCTTTGACTCTACACCCATATTTAGGGAGTGAAGCACTCGCACCTTTTTTGGAAAGGAAAGATAAGGTGAGCATTGTATTATGTCGTACCTCCAATCCAGGAGCAAGTGAAATTCAAGATCTTGTAGTGGAAGGCAAGTCACTCTGGCAGGTAATTGCGGAGAAAGTTTCAAACGAATGGAACAAGAATGATAACTGCATGCTGGTCGTAGGGGCGACATACCCGGAAGAGATGAAGCAGATCAGAAGTCTGGTGGGAGATATGACATTCCTAGTACCCGGTATTGGCGCTCAGGGCGGGCACCTAAAAAGCGTAATGGAAGCGGGTATGAACGGGGAAGGCTTAGGATTGATTATAAATTCTTCCCGAGGCATAATTTTTACCGAGGATCCCAAGTCCGAAGCTCGTAAACTTTGCGAGGATATTAGGAAATATAAGGGTATTTGACATTAATCTATAATTTGCTACTATCTTCTAAAGGGCCCTTTCGGGTCTTTTACATTGGTTTTTTAATTATTATTAATAATATCGCCCACGCTTCAAGCGGGGCAAGTTAGTAATTAAGCCTTAGCGACTGGTTCTCGTACGCTCTGTTTTAATTATTAGCCAAACATATATTATGGCAGAAGAATTTAAGAGAGATAAGCCCCATGTAAATGTGGGAACTATCGGTCATGTTGACCACGGCAAGACTACTTTGACCGCGGCAATTTTGCACGTTTTGAACTTAGCAGGTAAGACAGTCAGGCTTCGAGATGTCGGCCAGATCGACAACGCTCCAGAAGAAAAGGCCCGAGGTATTACTATTAACATCTCGCACAACGAGTATGCTACCGATGCCCGCCACTATGCGCACATCGATGCTCCAGGACACGCCGACTATATCAAGAACATGATTACTGGTGCCGCTCAGATGGACGGCTCTATTCTTGTGGTTGCAGCTACTGACGGTGCGATGCCTCAGACTCGAGAGCATGTACTCCTTGCAAAGCAGGTGGGCGTTCCAAAGATTATAGTTTTCCTAAACAAGTGCGATATGGTTGATGATAAAGATATGATCGACCTAGTGGAAGAAGAGATAAGAGAGCTTCTTACCAAGCAGGGATTCGACGGCGCCGGAGCTCCAGTCATCCGTGGTTCAGCTCTTAAGGGGCTCGAAGCTAAGTCTGTAGACGATGAATGGGCCAAGAAGATTCTCGAGCTCACTGACGCTCTCGACACATATATTCCTGTTCCCGAGAGAGACATTACCAAGCCTTTCCTTATGCCTGTTGAGGACATTTTCTCGATCGAAGGCCGTGGAACCGTGGTTACTGGTAAAATCGAAAGAGGAGTAGTGAAAGTAGGCGAAGAAATCGAGATAGTCGGTATCAAGCCCAACCAAAAGACTACTGTCACCGGAATCGAAATGTTCAATAAGAATCTTCAAGAAGGTATGGCTGGAGACAACGCTGGAATTCTTCTACGAGGACTTAAGAAAGAAGATATTACTCGTGGACAGGTGCTATCAAAGCCGGGCACAGTGACTCCGCACGATAACTTTACTTGCGAAATTTATGTCTTAAAGAAAGAGGAAGGCGGACGTCACACCCCATTTTTCAAAGGTTACAAACCTCAGTTTTATATCCGCACTACGGATGTGACTGGTGATGTGACTTTGGCTGAAGGAGTGGAAATGGTTATGCCAGGAGATACCGCCAAGATTACCGTTAAACTAGTTACTCCAGTCGCCCTCGAAGAAGCCCAGAAATTCGCTATTCGAGAAGGAGGCAAGACTGTCGGAGCAGGAGTGGTCACCAAGATTCTCGGCTAAAGGGTAAGTGTTAATTAAGTTAAAAAGTTCTTTACATGACAACAGCAAAAACAACAACCAAAGAGCCTAAGGCTAAGGTAGTCAAAACTACCAAAGCCAAAAAAGCGCCCGTAAAAAAAGACAAAGTGGAACGCAAAGGCAGTGACGGAAGGGTGGTCCTTAGAATCCGGGTTCTTGCTTACGAGAGCAAGATACTAGATGCTTCGGTCAAGCAGATCATGGATACCGCTGTTCGTTATGATGCAGAGATAGTCGGCCCTGTGCCGTTACCTACAGAAATCAAGAAATACACGGTCAACCGTTCGGCTTTTATCTATAAGAACACGCGAGAGCAGTTCGAGATAAGAGTACACAAGCGCCTGATAGACATCATCAATCCGAACCAGAAGACGATCGAGTCGCTTACAAACTTGTCGCTTCCTTCTGGAGTCGATATCGATGTGAAAATGTTATAGGAAAGGATTAACACGAGATTAAAAAGATCTTATGAAATTTATTTTGGGCACAAAAGAGAATATGACGGAATATTTTTCTGAAACGGGAGAAGTTTTTCCCGTGACGATAATTTCTGCTCCAGCCTCGACAGTGACCAAAGTATTTGAAAAATCAAAAGATGGGTATGATTCCGTGCAGGTGGGCTTCGGTGTTGCCAAAAAAAACCGGGTAACCAAAGCCCGAGCTGGAGTAATGAAAGGCAATCTTTTCAAAGTATTAAAGGAGTTCCGCCTAAAGAGCGGAGCCGTTTCTGAGGCCAAGGAAGGCGATGTCATCGATGTCTCCATATTTGCCCCTGGCGACAAACTGCAGGTAACTTCCGTTTCTAAAGGTAAGGGCTTTCAGGGTGTAGTCAAGCGCCACGGATTCGCCGGCGGTCCTCGAACACACGGTCAGAAGCATTCCGAGCGTGAACCGGGATCAATCGGTGGAGGACTGCGCACTCATGTGCCTAAGGGTATGCGTATGGCGGGCCGAATGGGCTCCGACCGGATAACCCAGAAGAATCTGAAGGTTGTAATGGTGGATAAAGAAAACGAGCTAATGCTTATCAAAGGAGCAATAGCCGGTAAGCGCGGAACGCTTGTGGAAATAATACAGAAATA
>JBBDZS010000001.1:40481-53473 GCA_040900015.1 Minisyncoccota bacterium
AACCAAAAAGGAACATCAGCTGGCACGATAGATTTGCCCGAGAAAGTTTTTGCCGCCAAATGGCGAAGCGACTTGGTGCATCAAGTGGTGGAAGGCATGCGTTCCAATAAGCGCTCTGGCACCGCGGACACAAAAGATCGCGGAGAAGTGCGAGGTGGAGGCAAGAAACCATGGAAACAAAAAGGTACCGGTCGAGCCAGACACGGTTCTTCCAGAAGCCCCATCTGGGTAGGTGGTGGCGTGACGCATGGTCCGCTTTCTGAGAAGAACTACAAGCGTAAGATTTCTAAATCGATGCGAGCTCAGGCGCTTTTCTCCGTGCTTTCCAAGAAGCTTAAAGATGGAGAGATTCTTTTTGTAGATTCACTTGAAACATCCGCAATCAAGACCAAGGATGCGGATTCAGTATTCAAAAATTTAGTAAAAGCGGGAGAATGGAAGAATATAGGCCAAGGAAATAAAGCCAAGAAACCTCGAGTGCTTACCGCCTTATTTGATCGCAATCCAAAGACAGAGAAGAGCTTCCGAAACCTATCCGCGCTCGAGATAGTGTTCCTCAAGAATCTCAACCCACTCGATGTGTTGAACTACAAGTATCTTTTGATTGAAAATCCAGTTGAGGCGGTTAAATTTTTGGAGTCCCGAGCGTAATTATTTTATTTAAATTATATGACTACTTACAAAATAATTAAAAATCCAAGAGTTACCGAAAAGGCGTCCTTCGCAATGGAACAAAATGTCTATACCTTTGATGTTGCTTCAGGCGCTAACAAAAACGAGATTAAGAAAGCAATCTTCGCTCTTTATAAAGTGAAGCCAACCAAGGTCAATATTCTTCCTGTGCCCAAGAAAGAAGTGATGTCGAGAGGCATAAAGGGACAGAAGGGCGGTGGTCGCAAGGCGCTAGTGTATTTGAAAGAGGGCGATAAGATAGAATTTATATAGTTCGATAAACTCACTACAAGTAATTTATGAAAACTTACAAACCTACAAGCAAATCCCGCCGACAGATGACCAATGTATCTTACAGAGGCGTTTTGACTAGGAGCGAACCTACCAAATCCCTCACTTCTGGATTTCGTCGCTCCGTAGGGCGCAATAGCGCCGGTCGAGTGACTATGATGCATAAGGGTGGCGGACACAAACGCCTTTTTCGGGATGTGGATTTTTTATACGACAAGAAAAACATTCCAGCTAAGATTAAGTCCGTAGAATATGACCCCAATCGCTCGGCCTTCATTGGTCTTGCGGTTTACAAGGACGGAGAGAAAAGGTATGTGGTTTTGCCCAAGTCTGTTCGTCCCGGAGACTCTTTCATCGTGTCGGAGAAAGCAGAGCTTTCCGCCGGAAACAGATTGCCACTTAAGAATATTCCTGTTGGAACTTTCGTTTATAATGTGGAGATCAAGCCTAAGGGTGGCGCTAAAATTGGCCGTTCGGCCGGTATCTTCGCCCAAGTAGTGGCGAACGCAGAAGGATACACTAACTTGAAGATGCCTTCCACGGAAGTAAGAAAAATAAATGAAAATTGCTGGGCTTCTATTGGAACCGTCGGCAACGAAGAACATCATTTGGAAAATTACGGTAAGGCTGGCCGATCTCGTTGGAAGGGTATTCGTCCGAAAGTGCGAGGTACGGCAATGAACCCGGTAGACCACCCATACGGAGGCGGCGAAGGCAGACAAGGCAGGGGCACTAAACGACCGAAGACTAGATGGGGCAAGGTGACCGGAGGTAGGAAGACTCGCGGACCAAAGAAATACTCAAACGTTTTCATAGTCTCACGAAGAAAGACTGGAAAAAAGAAATAGTTCGGCAGGCTCACTACAAGTAATTTTAACAAAAAGCTCCTCTTGGGGGCTTTTGTGTTATCCACCGTGTCTATTGATTTATTATTCATAAGTTGTACCATAATATTTAAGTCGTTCGTCGTTTCCATTCCATTTTTCGTCGGAGGGATCATGTCCAACCGCCGGGTCGGCCCTCACAAGAGGGCAAGTGTGTTGAAAAGAGACCGTGGAGATCAGTCGCGGTTCGACCGCGGGGGAGGGTGTACCCTGCCTTCACGGGTGACTCTCGACTTCGAGCGCGACGGTCGCGCTCTCCAACTCCGGACGCCAGTCCGCGATGTGGGCCAGGGGAGCATCAAGCTCCTCGACTAAAAGTTTTCTGGCATCGAGCCAGGCATCCATACTCCGGATCGACTTGTCGGTCCGGAGTGTTTACTTTTAAATTTAATTTTATTTATCCACCTCCTGTATTGATTTTTAGTATATTTATTGTAATCTATTATTGAGCTTGTTCTAGTGGGCTCAAAAGGATGGGTGGTCAATGGCGCAGATCGGAAGCAAGGCGTACAAAAGACAAAAGGACGAGGAGGAGAAGAGGCGGGCCAACAAGAGGCCGCCACACCCCTCCAAGAACCCCAACCTGGTTCCGTCTGGGCCGTTCGCCGGCCCGAAGCCCTGGCAGGCGCAACAGTCGCGTCGCGCCTGAAGGGAGGTGATCAATCTCCAGCGCGGCCTAACAAGCTAGCGCTGGTCAGCTCCCGCCCGCCAGCTCGGTCAGCTGGTCTCGCTGGCTCCTCGTGGCCAGACCCGCCCGTTTGTCCGGGGAATCGAACAGGGTAAGGACGCCCTGTTCATCGGCCCAGGATCTCAGAATATCGAGATCCTGGGCCGCCACTATTTTGTTTGACATTTTAGCCATATTTGCTAGTATAAAGTCCAAGCTCGTTCGGAGCTTTTTGTTTGCTTATCTTATGACCCGGTCAATAAAAAAAGGCTTAAATATCGACGAAAGACTCCTCAAGAAGATTGAGGGTAAAAATCCGTTGCAGACCCCGATGGTCAAGACCTGGAAGCGTGCCTGTATGATTTCTCCAGAGATGTTGGGATTCACTTTCGGCGTTTACAATGGCAAGACTCATGTGGAAGTACTGGTCACCGAAGATATGGTGGGCCACAGGTTGGGTGAATTTTCTCCGACGAAAAAGTTTATGAAGCACGGAGGAAAGATGCAGAAGGAACTCGAACAAAAGAAGAAGGAAGCTGAGATAACCCAGGCTAAGGCCGCGACTGTCGCTTCTACAGACGCCAAGAAGAAATAGTTCGACAGGCTCACTATAAATAATTAAAATTATGAAAGCTTTTTTAAAAAATTACAGACAGTCTCCGAGAAAAGTTCGCTTAGTCGCGGGTCTGGTTCGAGGCAAGAGCGTGGATAGTGCTGTTGCTGAACTGGATTTTCTAGCCAAGCGTGCCGGAGGTCCTATCAGGAAACTGCTTCTATCTGCCGTAGCTAACGCCAAACAAATGGGCGTGGATAAAGAGAATTTATTTATCAAAGAACTTCGGGTGGATAAGGGTATAGTGATGAAAAGAATGATGCCTGCAGCTATGGGTACGGGGCACCGTATCAATAAGCGGACTAGTCATTTGGCTCTAGTATTGGGCGAGAAAGTCGTAAAGCCGAAAACCACAAAGGCGAAAATCAAAACAACCAAAACTAAGGAGAAAGCGGTAAAGAAATAATTATATGTCAAAAATAGTTCATCCATACGCACATAGATTAGTAATGCTCAGAGACTGGAAGTCTCGTTGGTTTGCTGATCCTAAAAAATATGTTCTTTACCTTAAGGGTGATGTTTTGCTACGGGAATTTCTTGAAAAGAAACTTCGAGGTATGTATATTTCTGGCATTGAGATTGAGCGCAGTCGTAAGGCTACAAGATTTATCATCAAGACATCCCGACCTGGATTGATAATTGGTAGAAACGGAGAAGGAGCAACCAAGCTCAAGGCAGATATTCTTAAAAAGATGGACGATCTTAAGATTGGCCGACCGGAAGACTTTAAGCTCGAAATAGTCGAAATTACAAATCCAGAAGCGGACGCAGCGATCGTCGCTTATATGATAGCCGAGGGACTCGAGAAAAGAATGCCCTACCGAAGAGTCATCAAGCAGATTATTGAGAAGGTAATGCAGGCTCCAGGGGTGCAAGGAGCGCGTGTGGTTTTGGGCGGACGCTTGGGTGGAGCCGAGATTGCGCGCACCGAAGAGCTAAAGCGAGGCTCTATCCCGCTTCAGACTTTTCGTGCGGACATAGACTTCAAGCGTGAAAGAGCGACTATGGCCTACGGGGTTATCGGTATTAAAGTTTGGATTTATCGAGGCAAGATTTTCGCGGATAAAAAGAATGCAAAAGGAGACACCATCCCTGGCACAATAAAAGAATCAAGCAATTAATTTTATGTTGTTACCAAAAAAAGTAAAATTTAGAAAGTGGCAGACCCAGAGGAGTAATCCAAAGGCAATTACTCCGGACACTCGGGGTATCAAGCTTGCTTTCGGCTCATATGGGCTAAAAGCTGAAACTCAGGCACGCATCAAGTCCACTCAGATTGAAAGCTCCCGTAAGGTAATTTCGAGAACACTCAGCAAGGCCGGCAAGTACTGGGTCCGCATTTTTCCAGACCGACCTTTTACGGCAAAGGCTGCGGAGGTGGGCATGGGAAAGGGTAAGGGCGATCCACAAGGGTATTGTTTTGATGTTCTGCCTGGACGCATAATTTTCGAAGTCGATGGTGCAGACGAGGCTACTTCTAGGGAGGCGCTCCGTAAAGCAGGCACTAAGCTTCCAGTCAAGACCAGGATAGTTTCTAGGGCGCACAGACAATAACTAATATATGGCAAACAAAAAAGACAACTTAAAATCTTTGAAAGATTCCGAACTAGCAAAAAAGCTTTCGGCTTTACAGGAGGATATACGAGTTTTTCGATTTAAGGCCGAGGGATCCAAATCAAAGAATGTAAAAGAGGAAGGCAAACTCAAGAAACAGATTGCCCGAATATTGACACAAATGAGAGAAAACAATATAAATAAAAAAGATAAATAATATATGGCTACAATTACCACAAAAGAACAAATGACAGGCAAAGGAAAAACCTTAAAGGGTATTATTGTTTCCGATAAAATGAACAAGACTATTGTGGTGGCCGTCTCCAGATTCATCAAACATCCGCTTTATGGCAAGTTCTATAAAGTTTCCAAGAAATACAAAGCCCACGATGAGGAGAATAAGCATAAAGTCGGAGATCAGGTAGAGATAATGGAGGGGCGTCCGATATCCAAAGATAAGAAATTTACAGTAGTTAAATAAATTTATGATACAACCAGAAAGCTTAGTAAAAATCGCAGATAACGCCGGAGGCACCGTAGGAAAGGTGTTCAAGGTTCTTGGTAGTTCTAAGAAAAGATACGCCACCTTGGGAGAGTTGGTGGTTATATCGGTCAAGGTCGCCAGCCCTAGAAAGGCAGTAAAAAAGAAGGATGTCCACCATGCAGTAGTGGTGCGTACTCGCAATGCTTTCAGGCGTAAGGATGGTTCATATATTCGATTTGATGATAATGCGGTAGTCCTTTTAGAAAAAGGCAAGAAAGATCCGAAGGCGGGCCGTGTTTTCGGTCCCATGCCGAGAGAGCTCGCGGAAAAGGGCTTTCAGAAGATAATTTCTCTGGCTCAGGAAGTAATATAAAAATTTATGAAATTAAAAAAAGGAGACAAAATAATAGTGATTGCCGGCAAAGAGAAAGGTAAGAAAGGTACAATCATCCGAGCATTACCGAAGGAAAACAAAGTTATCCTGGAAGGTTTGAATATGACTAAAAAACATCAGCGTGCTCGCAAGGCCGGGGAAAAGGGGACGACTGTCAGCATTGCGATGCCGATTCATATTTCCAATGTAAAGAAGGCATCCTAATACCAAAATTTATGACAAAACATTTAACCGTAAAAGAAAAAGAAGCAAAGGCTTTCGAAACAATGAAAGGAATTTTTGCCTACAAGAATGCGATGGCTGCTCCCAAGATGAAGAAGGTGGTAATAAATGTTGGCACTGGGACAGCTATCAAGAAAGATAAAAATAAGAACGACAGCATCGCAGATCGTTTAGGTAAAATTACTGGGCAGAAACCGGCCAAGAGGGGCGCAAAGCAATCCATCGCATCATTCAAAATAAGACAAGGAGATCCTATTGGTGTAGTGGTGACGCTTCGAGGCAAGAGGATGTTTGCTTTTTTGGAGAAGCTTATCAATGTGGCTTTGCCACGAACCAAGGACTTTAGAGGTATTCCTCGCAAGGCAGTGGACAATATAGGCAATCTGACTTTGGGCATCAAAGAGCACACCATCTTTCCAGAAACCGCTGACGAAGATATTAAGGATGTTTTTGGTATGGCAATAACGCTTGTTTCCAGCGCGAAAAGCAAAAAAGAAGGCTCCTCATTTTTCGAACTTTTAGGCGTTCCTTTTAAGAGCGAAGAAGAAAAAAAGAAATAAATTACCAATTTAATTTGACTATTGAAAGTTATTCTGCTAATATCATAACTAAGGGGAACAAAGTCCTGATTGATCCGTTTTTCTCCTTCGACGCTCTGATTTCAGAGGTTCGGAGAAAAAAAATGAGATATTAACAGGGCGGTCCCGAGGTAATTATTTATGGCAAAAACATCAGTTATCGCAAGAAGCAAAAAGAAGCCCAAATTTTCCACCAGGCAAAAAAACCGATGTTTTCGATGCGGGCGAGGTAATGCATTTATGAGGGATTTTGGTATTTGCCGTATCTGCTTCCGAGAGCTTGCAAATGAAGGTATGTTGCCGGGTGTTCGAAAATCGAGCTGGTAGATTAAGGATATGGATCCCGTTAGAAGCCGCGATCGCAATAATCAAATGAAAATAAATACAAACAAAATTAAAAATATAACTAGTCAGGCGCGAAATACGATCGCGATCTGCTTCTAACGGGATGGATTCAATTTCAAACATGTTGATAATGATCAAGAACGCCTCACTCGCCGGCAAGGAAAATGTAGCTGTGCCTTTTTCTAAATTAAAGCTCGCAATCGGCGAATGTCTAGCCAAGGAGGGATACATCAAACAGATTTCAAAAAAAACCAGAAAGGATCAGCAAGTTTTGGAAATAGAATTACAGTATACGGACCAGACGCCCAAGATCACAGGAGTAGAGAGAATATCAAAACAATCCCGCAGGGTTTATTTTGGCATGAAGGATATTCATACGGTTCGGGGAGGCAGCGGGCTATTGGTGCTTTCTACGCCTAAGGGTATCTTATCCGGCAGAAGTGCCCGAAAAGAGCAGGTGGGAGGGGAGGCTTTGTTTAAGGTTTGGTAGATTCGGTAAACTCACTATAAATAATCAAAATATATGTCAAGAATTGGAAAACAAGAAATATTAATACCGGCAGGAGTAAAAGTCACACAGAGTGCCACTTCTGAAGGCGGTGTTATTACCGTGACCGGGCCAAAAGGAGCTATTTCCAAGGTATTTCGGGATGACATTGCGATAACTGTAGGAGAAAGCAATATCAAGCTCGACATAAAGCGTAACGATAAATTTTCCAAATCTTTGTGGGGCACCTACGCTTCTCATTTGAAAAATATGATTACTGGAGTCGTAACTCCATATCAAAAGAAACTCATTTTGGAAGGCGTCGGTTTCAAATCAGAAGTAAAGGGTAAGGAGCTACATTTCGCTCTTGGTTTTTCCCATCCCGTCATCATCAAGATTCCCGAGGGCATCACCGCCACCGCCGAGAAGAACAACCTGACTTTCACCGGGATAGACAAAGAACTTGTCGGCAGTTTTACTGCAGGCATTCGCGCGCTCAAGAAGCCCGAACCTTACAAAGGTAAAGGTATGAGGTATGAAGGCGAAGTGATCCGACGCAAGCAGGGCAAGAAGACAGTATAGTACTCAAATAAACAAATGCAAAACAAAACCGACAAAAGAATAAGACTTAAGAAAAAAATTAGATCCAAAATCTCTGGCGTAAAAGAGCGACCGCGACTTTCGGTCTTTAGGTCCAATAAATTCATTTATGCCCAGGTGATTGACGACGCCACTCAAAAGACAATAGTCCAAGCTAGTGACGCCAAACTGTCAAAGGGAACTAAGACCGAACGAGCGAAGCAGGTAGGCCAGATGATAGCGGAAGCATGCAAGGGGGCAAAGATAGACAAAGTAGTGTTTGATCGTAATGGTTTCAAATACACCGGCAGGATAAAATTAGTAGCTGATGAGGCACGCGCCGCAGGCCTTAAGTTTTAATATTTATGGAAAAACCAAAAACAACTACAGGAGAAAAAAGAAACACGGGCCGCAGGTCTTCTTCTTTCGGGCGTCCAAAGCCGGAGTTCGATCAGAAAATACTAAACATTCGTCGGGTTACTCGCGTGGTTGCAGGAGGGCGACGCTTTTCTTTCTCGGTGGCATTAGTTGCTGGGGACAGGAAAGGCTCTGTAGGTCTTGGTCTTGGAAAAGCTGGAGATACTGCTCTTGCTATAAATAAGGCAGTTCGAAATGCTAAGAAAAACATGGTCAAACTGCGTCTTACTAAAACCATGTCCATACCTTTTGAGGTGAAAGCTAAATTTTCGAGTGCACAAGTAGTGCTTATGCCCAACAAGGGCCGAGGGCTCGTGGCCGGCTCGGTGGTCCGCGACATCATAAAGCTTGCAGGCATTAAAGATGTTACCGGCAAAATACTCTCTGGCACAAAGAACAAACTCAATAATGCAAAGGCGGTAATGGAGGCGCTTTCCGGTATTTCCGAAAAAAGAGGCAAGGACACTCAGGAAACTACTGTGATTGCGGGCAAGGAGGTCCCGAAAGAAAAAGTAGTCTAATCTAAAAATTTATGCAAATACATAATCTAAAAAGAAAAAATAAGAACAAGAAGGATCGGCTGGTGGGCCGCGGAGGTAAGCACGCTAAGACTTCTGGACGCGGAGGCAAGGGCCAAACTGCCCGTGCCGGCAACAAGCGTCGACCAGAACTTCGAGACATAATCAAGAAACTTCCAAAGAACCGGGGATACAGCTTCAAATCTATCCGCCGAAGCATCATTATTTCTAAAGACAAGCTAGCGACACCTAGTGAGAAATTTTCGGAGGTTCGCAAGCGCTTGGGCTTGAAAGGTGGTAAAATTAAGGTTAGATAAGCATGCAAACATTTTGGAGGAAAATAAAATTGATGTGGACAGATAGGAGCCTTCGCAGGAAGGTGCTGTTCGTGCTTTTTTCGCTGGTAGTTTTCAGACTTCTTTCGGCTATTCCGATTCCGGGAATCGATACATTGGCACTTGATCGTTTTCTTTCTAATAATCAATTTTTCGGCATTTTGAATATTTTCTCCGGCGGTGGACTTTCCAATCTTTCCATCATAATGCTCGGCGTAGGACCTTACATCACTAGTTCGATCATAATGCAACTTCTCACCATCATGGTACCCGCCTTGAAGCGTATTTATCATGAAGAGGGCGAAGCCGGTCGCAAACAGTTCACTCAATATTCCAGACTGCTTACCGTACCACTTGCCGCAATACAAGGGTTCTCCTTGCTGGCTATTCTGGAAAACCAGGGCATTATTACCGACCTGACTTCCTTTGACCGCATTACCAACTTGATAATTGTAATTGCTGGAAGTATCCTTCTGATGTGGCTGGGAGAACTGGTGTCCGAGTTTGGTATCGGCAATGGAGTATCGCTTATCATTTTCGCGGGAATTGTTTCTGTTTTGCCGTCTACTGTCGGTCAATTCATATTCACATTTGATCCCGCCCAGGTGCCTATTTATCTTTTGTTCCTAGTAGTCGGAATCTTAATCATCGCGAGTGTGGTTCTGGTTACCGAAGCGGAACGCCCGGTCCCGGTGACTTATGCCAAGCGTGTACGCGGGATGAAGATGTATGGTGGCGGATCCACCTATTTGCCTCTTCGGGTCAACCAGGCTGGGGTTATTCCGATAATCTTCGCTCTCTCTATTTTGCTTTTCCCTCAAGTGATAGGTGGATTTCTCTCTAGGTTTGACGGAGCGATAATTTCTCGAATCTCGGAGGCGCTTTTAGCCTTTACCCAGACCAGTTGGATTTATGCGATATTTTACTTTATCCTGGTTTTTGCTTTTACTTATTTCTATACGGCAGTCACTTTCGATCCCCAGGCTCTCTCGACCAACCTCCAGAAGAATGGTGCTTTTATCCCCGGTATTCGCCCAGGAGAATCCACAGCTACTTACATCTCCAAAGTCCTGGGCCGTATCACCCTCCTAGGCGGTGCATTTCTCGGCTTCGTGGCCGTCCTTCCGCTTATAATGCAGCATGCTACAGGGATTACCGCACTGGCAATCGGCGGTACATCGGTACTCATCGTAGTTTCTGTGGTGCTTGATTTGCTAAAGAAGGTAGATGCCCAAGTTTCGATGAGAGAATACTAGTCTTAGCTATTTAGCCACTTTTTATATTCCTGGGTGACAATAGAAACAACCTGCTCCAGGTTGTTTTCGTTTGTGTCGATCACCAAATCATACTGGCTTTTATCGGTGTTGTTGATTTTATATAATTCCCAGTATCTTTTCTGTTCGCTTTCGAAACGCTCTTTGAGTTTTTCAAAAATTTCTTCAGCGTGCGAAGAATGCTCGCTTTGCTGTCTTAATTTATCTTCAGTAATGCTGTCGAGTACCCGGTGTTTGGCTATTTCGGGCGGTAGATCCAAATATACTTTGAAGGATTCTGGAATCCAGTGATAAGCAGTCCTAGAATCAATGACGACCTTGTTCTTGTTTCTCATTTCTCTTAGTTTCTCATCGGTCATGAAGTCTATCGATGGATCCGTTTCCGCTTTTTTGTTGAGTTCGTTTACGGATATACCTAATTCTACTCCGACCTGTCGAAAAAAATCTCCGGAAGAAAAATGCTCATATCCTAGTTCTTTTGCTACGCCTTTAGCAGTGCTGGATTTACCACTGCCTAGTCCTCCGCAGATAGTTATGATCTTTTTTTTCATTATTAGTGATATTAAAGCATAATTTAGGATTAAATTCACCTCACCCCAGCCCTCTCCATTCTTAGAATGGAGAGGGTGGCCGCTTTCGGCGGACGGGTGAGGAGCATTTGATTTTAGCCTTAAAATCCTGTATTCTGAGTATATGGAACCACAGACTTTAGTGTTTTTCGGGATTATCGGCTCCGGAAAGGGCACTCAAATAAAGCTTCTTATAGACTTGTTGAAAAATAGAGACGCGAGGGAATGCGTGTATGCTTACCCCGGCGACGAGTACCGCAGATTGGTGCAAGAGGACAATTTTACCGGAAGATTAATAAAAGATTCGATGCATCGCGGACATCTCCAGCCGGATTTTTTAACTACATCAATAGTCACCAATGTGCTGGCAGTCGCATTAAATCCGGAAAAGCACCTAATTTTTGACGGCTACCCACGCACACCAACTCAAGCGGAAGCTCTCGATGCAATGATAAATTTTTTCCAGAGGAAGGATGTAAAAATAATATATATCGAACTTTCTGAAGAAGAGGCAATGAAGCGCAATTTAGCTAGAGGCAGGCGAGATGATACTCCCGAAGGTATAGCCAAAAGATTTGATGAGTACATAAACAAAGTAGTACCCGCGATGGATTATTTTAAAGATAAAAATAATTATACTATTTATACTATCAATGGCAATCAGAGTATCGAACAGGTACAAAGCGACATTGTCAAAGCTATAGGGCTTTAATAATATGGAAACAATAATTATTTCATTAGGAGGATCATTGATAATTCCGGAAGAAGTTGATACGCAGTTTTTAAGTGAGTTCAAATCCCTTATCGAGAGTCATGTCAAAAGTGGAAAAAAATTTATAATTATTACCGGAGGAGGAAAAATTTGTCGCAAATACCAGGAGGCTGCTGGAAAAATTAAGGAAATGACGCCGGATGAGCTCGATTGGCTCGGCATATATTCTACACGCTTTAATGCTGAATTTATGAAGATCCTATTCGGTAATTTAGCTGAAAGCGAAATAATTCTCGATCCGACTCTGCCTGTAAAAACAGACAAGCCGATTGTTTTCGGCGGAGGTTGGAAGCCGGGCTGGAGCACGGATTATGACGCGGTGATTTTAGCAGCACAGCTGGGAGCGAAGCGTATAATAAATCTTTCGAATATTGATTATGCTTATGATAAGGACCCAAATAAGTTCGACGACGCTAAGAAAATAGAGAGCATCTCTTGGAAAGACTATGAGGCGCTGATCCCTGCGGAATGGAACCCCGGGCTGAGTACGCCCTTTGATCCGATTGCATCTCGTTTGGCTCAAAAGGACGGCATGGAAGTCGTAATATTAAACGGTAAAAATATTCCAAACTTAGATAAGTGTTTAAATGGGGAATTTTTTGTGGGCACTCATATAAAGTAATGATTATCATCAAGACACCTGAAGAAATAGAAATACTGCGCGAAGGTGGTAAGCGCTTGGCCACCATACTTCATAAAATAAAAGAAAGAGTGACCCCTGGCGTAAGCACTAAAGATCTAGATCTTTATGCATTTCAGCTGATCAAGGAAGGTGGCGACTTTCCGGCATTTTTGAATTATAGGCCGGAAGGTGCGGATACGCCTTTTCCTGCGAGTCTTTGCGTTTCGGTCAATAATGAAGTTGTACACGGCATTCCCTCCAAGGAGCGTATTTTAAAAGAAGGAGATATTGTGTCTATCGATCTCGGTCTCAAGCACAAGGGACTTTTTACTGATATGGCTCTCACCGTCCCGGTAGGTCAGATATCCGAGTCTGCTGAGGCGCTACTTGAGAACACCAAACAGGCGCTCGAAGTAGGCATCAAGGAAGCTAGGCCGGGCAATAAGACAGGTGACATTGGTTATGCTATTGAGACCTTTGTGAAGTCCCGCAAGGCAGGATATGGCATAGTTGAGGCTCTCTCTGGGCACGGAGTAGGGAGGGCCATTCACGAAGATCCTTACATACCGAATTTTGGCAAAAAAGGGACCGGAGAGAAATTAACACCTGGGATGGTGATAGCCATAGAGCCTATGCTTAATGCTGGGACAAAGGCAGTAGTGCTCGATAAAGATGGTTACACCTTCCGTACGGCGGACGGCAAGAAGAGCGCTCA
>JBBDZS010000002.1:0-8421 GCA_040900015.1 Minisyncoccota bacterium
GAAGCACTGATAGGACCAGCTGGTTGTGCAGGTCCTCCAGAAGAATCACACTTTTGTCCGGTAATAGGGCTGTATCCTGCGGTTGATGTACAACCTGCTGGAAGACCTGAGCTAGGACCAGCAACACAAGGTTGACCGGTTAGCGGGCTAAATCCAGAAGCTGAAGTACAACCTGGTGGGAAGTTCCCAGTTGGGGCTCCCATCAAAGCTGCTCGAGTGATAGGGCCGACGATGCCGTCCGCTACCAATCCGTTAGCCGCTTGGAAAGCTTGCACAGCAGCCTTGGTCAGAGGACCAAATTTGCCGTCAGCTGTGGCTCCTACCTTCATCTGCAAGCATTGTACTTGCACACCGGAGGAACCTACTCTTAATGTAGCTGTGATCGTACATGCGGTTTGCGCATCAGCTGTGGATGCAGTAAGAGCAAAAGCTCCCACGAACATAACAGCTACAATCATAACTCCAAGAAGAAATTTTGATTTTAAATTACTCATAAATTTTTCTAATTTTTCTACGCCATTAATTAGTTTCGACAAAACTAAAAGCGTAATTTCCCATCACTATCCTCTTCCGCCAAAAATTGATAATAAATATTAATGCGACGTAGGGTGAACAGTGAACAGAGATAATGAACTTCAGCCCGAGGCTGATCTGCCTTTGGCTGAAACATCTCCGCCAGAGGCAGATCAGCCTTAGCTGAGAAAACAAAACATCTATCCCGATGAAGTTTCCTCCACCAGAATTTCTATTTAGTTTTCAATGACCTTTCTATATCCCGCTCACCTCTCTTGAGACGTTGCGGGCCCCTGTTTCTTTCAGATATCCCTTGCGATTTTTTCGACGAAATCGCAAGCGAGCATCGGAAAGAAATCAGAAGTGTTTTGTGATTTTGAAGTACGCACAAATAGTACAGACTCCTAAATCACAAGAACATTATAATATAAGGCTGTAAGGTACAGCAATATATTATGTGGATAACTCGCCGAAATAGCGAAAGCACTCCCGCACTCGCGGCAGAGCCTGAAATAACTTTCGATAAACCACACTTTTAGTATAACAGATATATAGGGGAAAGCAAGATGGGTCGAGGGGCGAATCGGCCTATGGGCTATGACTAATAACACCCTAGCTCACCAAAAAGTACCGGCTCCAGCGCTTCTCGCCAGTCTTCTTAAGGACACGGTCTTTCTGCATCGAAAGTAGCTCTCTTTGGAGGGTCTTCTCCCCACAAGAAGCGAGGGTGCCGACTGCCTTGGTGTGGATGTCCGTGATGGTGGCGGAGCCGCCATGGTGACGAATAAAGGACACGATTTGCGCGCGTCTTTCCTTCTTTAAAATATCAAAATGTTCGGAGTTTTTGGGATGCCTACTTTTATCGGACAGACCTCTAGTTTTATCGGACAGAGCCTTCAGTAAAGTACTGCCCTTTTGCAAGCCGATGCGGGTGGCAGATGCTTGTCCGATAGACGAAAATTTTCCCGGGTAGCCGTGGGGGATCATCCGTGGGGAAGAAAAAAGTTTGCCCAGACGGCCGTCGCCTATTTCGTTATTTTTTTGAAAAAACTCGGAGAGGTCCACCATCTCGCCAGCTTGCTCTTTGGTATCCGCAGAATCTCGGATAGACTCGGCGAGTTTGGTAAACTCGACTTCGAGGATGTCGCAGTTCATCTCGGAGACGATGTGCAGTGTGCGGGCGATGCCCAAAAAGGACAAGACTTCCGAAATTTTACCCACGGCACAAGCGGGGTCGCCATATATGTCCGATATGATGCCGACGCCGAGTGTCCTTAATTTATTGCGAAGAGGCTCGTCGTGGTCGATGATGTCCGTTACCATATAAAGCGCTGTTATGAGCTTATTTGTCTTGGGATATGAGATAGATACGGCGATGTCCTTGATGACCATATCGAGGCCGTCGCCCCCGCTTAGGGTGTCCTTGAAATTCTTGGAGTTGTTTTCCTTGCCTGACATTTGTCCATTATATATAGGACAGGCGAAAAGTAAAGAGGCTGCGCCGGAGATGCTTTTAAAGCAAACACATAAAATTCTGCAGAATTTTTGTTCCTGCTCGGCTCGGCCAGCCTCCGCAAGTCGCTTGAAAAGCATCTCCAGCTCCGGAAGATAAAAAATCAAATTATTACCAAATAGGGTCTTGCGCAGGGCGACGGCCCGAGCAGGAAGAATTTTTCAGCAGAAAAATATCTGACCCTATTTGGCAACAATTTGATTTTTTATGTTAGAATATCCACATATGTCTAAAAACAGAAACCGGAAACGAAGCGACCGAGAAACCAGAAACGACGAACCGAAAACACCCCGACTTCAAAGCCACACCAAACACGGAATAGTCGCAGTCGTACTTTTCGTTTTCGCTTTCTTTTTTGTTCTATCCGCATTCGGCGTAGCCGGAGTGGCAGGAGAATTCTTTTATGAAAAATTTTACTTCCTGCTCGGAGTGGGCTACATACTCTTGCCACTTCTTTTCATAATGCTCGGCTACTCTTTCCTCCGCTCGGAAACTCCGAACTTCGGATGGATTCGCACGGTGGCTTCGGCGCTGTTCCTCTTCTCCTCGCTCGGTATGATCGAGATAGCTTCCGGCGAAAAATCCGGTGGATTCTTGGGGCAAGTATTGGCTCGTCCCTTCGTCGCGCTCTTCGACATATTCGTAAGCATAGTTTTCCTTGGCGCGATACTCATCATTTCCATACTAGTGATGTTCGACACTCGGCTCGAGCTCATCGGAATTTTCAAAAGTCTTTGGGCGCTCATCACTGGCCAGAAGCCAGTAGCATTAGTAGACGGCCTCAACGCATCCGAAGCCAATCTGGTAGAAAAATCATTACCGAAAGAAGAAATGGATGCAGAATCTGCCGGCGATAAGCTCAAAAAAGCTTTCGGAGTTAGTAAGAAATCTGTGGACGAAGAAGAGGAAGAAATGCCAATCAAGAAAAGACGCACGGGGCTCATCTCCACCTACGTCCCTCCCCCACTCTCGCTCCTCGAAGAAGATAAGGGCAAACCAAACACCGGCGACATCAAAGCGAATGCGAACATCATCAAACGCACCCTCGCGAACTTCGGCATCAAAGTGGAGATGGACGAGATTACCGTGGGCCCAACAGTCACCCGCTATGCACTCAAGCCAGCAGAAGGCGTGAAGCTCTCGCGCATCGTCGGCTTGCAAAACGACTTGGCGCTATCCCTAGCCGCCCACCCTATCCGCATCGAAGCGCCCATCCCCGGCAAGTCGCTCGTCGGCATCGAGATCCCCAACAAATCCAAATCCATCGTCGGCCTGGCTACTCTCTTGGGCGACGACAAGTTTCAAAATTCGCCGAAGCCTCTTACTACGGCGCTCGGCCGAAGCATAAACGGCAAGGCAATCTTCGGCAACCTAGCCAAGATGCCGCATGTGCTCGTGGCGGGTACGACTGGCTCGGGTAAGTCGGTGACTATCCACTCGATGATCACTTCGCTCCTATACCGCAACGGCCCGGACGACCTGAAGTTCATAATGATTGACCCTAAACGAGTGGAGCTAACTTTGTATAAGAACATCCCGCACCTACTCACCCCCGTCATCACCGAAGCCAAGAAAACTATCCTAGCTCTCAAGTGGGCCGCCAAAGAAATGAACCGTCGTTACGACATACTGGAGGCCGAGGTCGTGCGCGACATAGAGTCTTACCACAACAATGTAGTCGGCAAGAAAAACAACCAGAAAAACGAAGACGGCTCCCCCGCTGAAGCCGAGCGAATGCCTTACATCGTGATCGTCATCGACGAACTGGCGGATATTATGAGCTCGTACCCCAGGGAGCTAGAATCCGCAATCGTGCGCCTCGCCCAAATGTCGAGAGCGGTAGGCATACACTTGGTCCTCTCGACTCAACGACCGGAAGTGAATGTCATCACTGGACTCATCAAGGCCAACATCCCTGCTCGTGTGGCCCTGAAAGTATCTTCCCAGATAGACTCTCGCACGATTCTCGACGCCGGCGGAGCCGAGAAGCTCCTCGGCGCAGGCGATATGCTGTATTCTTCTGGCGACGCTCAACCCGAAAGGCTCCAGAGCGCATTTATCTCGGAGACAGAAGTAAAAAATGTGGTCAAATACTTGGCGGATACTTATAAAGACGAAATTACCGATGAGATAACTCTAACCTCGGGGTCCATATCCGCCGACAAAAGTATTTTCTCCGCCCAAGGCGGACCAGCCTCGGGCTGGGAAAGCTTTGATGACGATGCGGGAGACGACGATGAAATGTACGAAGAAGCTCGAACGGTAGTGATGGAAGCAGGCAAGGCTTCGACTTCTTATTTGCAACGCAAACTCAAACTCGGCTACGCTCGAGCTGCCCGACTGATGGACAAGCTGGAAGAACGCGGAGTGATCGGCCCGGGCGACGGCGCCAAACCCCGAGAAGTGCTCGAGAAAATTGAAAGAACCGAGACTGGTGACCTGCCTGCCGGCAGGCAGGAAATGTAGTCTAATGGCAAACGATGCGAAAAAAATATTAAGATGGTCGCTGTATGCCTTATTTTTCGCCATAATTATCGGCTATGGATTCTTCCGCTCTTACGACTTGATATTCGGGGTGCAAATACGAGATGTGAACATCGTGGACGGGGCCACGATATCCGAGCCTACTATGCCAGTGCGGGGCAATGCGAAGAACGCCATAAACCTGACCTTAAACGGAAGAAACATATCGATAAACCAGGAGGGCGACTTCGAAGAGACTATTGCCCTCCTCCCAGGGTATAATATAATTACCATCAGAGCCGAGGATAAATTCGGCTATGTGGACGAAAAGGATTATCAATTAATTTATAAAAAGAATGATTAAAAAAACAAAGAAAGAAGACCCACGCCAAGGCGGGGGAGGCAAGGCCACCGGGGTAAACACGCTCGACGACACACTCAAGAGCCTCCAAACCAAATTCGGTGAAGGCGCGATAATGAAATTCGGAAATTCACCCAAGGTGGATATAAATGTCATACCCACGGGCTCGATCGGTCTCGACGAAGCTCTCGGTGTAGGCGGTATCCCCCGCGGACGCATCATCGAAATATTCGGTCCGGAATCCTCCGGTAAGACGACACTTTCGCTCCACATAGTGGCCGAAGCCCAAAAGCTCGGCGGAGTTTGCGCTTATATAGATGCCGAACACGCTATGGATCCAGAATACACCAAGAAACTCGGAGTAAACATAAACGAACTCCTTATCTCTCAACCGGACAACGGCGAACAAGCCCTGGAAATAGTCGAGAGCTTGGTGCGGACCGGCAAAATAGATGTGATAGTCGTCGACTCTGTAGCGGCCCTGACCCCAAAAGATGAAATCGAAGGCGATATGGGCGCATACCATGTGGGCAAGCAGGCCAGACTGATGTCCCAAGCTCTCCGCAAACTCACCGCCATAGTAGCCCGCTCGAAAACCGTGGTCATATTCATAAACCAAATCAGGATGCAGATCGGAGTCATGTTCGGTAATCCGGAGACTACGCCCGGAGGCAAGGCGCTTAAATTCTACACATCGGTACGCCTAGATATACGTAAAATTGCCCAGATCAAGAAGGGCGAAGATGTAGTGGGCTCGAGGACGAGAGTGAAAATAGTAAAAAACAAAGTAGCCGCACCTTTCAAGCAGACGGAATTCGACATTATTTATAATGAAGGCATATCCAAAGAAGGTGAACTGATGGCGCTCGGAGAGAAATATAAAATTATAGAAAAAAACGGCAACTCGTATTTCTATACTCCAGAAGGTAAACCGGATGATAAGGTAAAGCTAGGCGTCGGCTATGACTCCACCCGCACATTCCTCAAAGAAAACAAAAAGATCGGCGACCAAATCCTAAAAGAAATAAGAAAAAAGTTTAAGGAGGGTGTGTAAAAACAATCCGCCTCACCCCGGCCCTCTCCAGCTTTGCTATAGAGGGGGCTCATGCCATGCACCTCACCCCTCCTGCTTCGCATTCCTCCCCTCTCCATTAGTAGATGGAGAGGGGTTGGGGGTGAGGAGTATTTAATTCTAGAACCCGACCCTCTCCAGCTTTGCTATATAGGGGAAAATAGTACAATTATAAAGTGGCTAAATTACGATCAATAATTAAGGCAAGATATCTACGAAAAGGAGAGACCAAAGAAGAAAAAATTCTCTGGAAACAACTAAGAAACAGAAATCTAGGCATCAAATTTCGTCGACAGCATCCAATAGAAAAATTTATTATAGATTTCTATGCGCCTGAAATAAAGCTGGCTATAGAACTGGATGGCTATTCACATAAAGGCAACTCGGAATATGACAACCTACGAACAGAATACTTGAAATCTCAGAAAATAAAAGTTATCCGCTTCTGGAACACAGAAATTGAAAAGAATTTAGATAAAGTCATAGAAAAAATTAAAGAAAATATAGGAGTCCCCCCTCTCTAATTTTATTGGAGAGGGGTCGGGGGTGAGGAGTATTTAATTCTAGAACCCGGCCCTCTCCAGCTTTGCTATAGAGGGGGCTCATGCCATGCACCTCACCCCTCCATTAGTAGATGGAGAGGGGTTTGGGGTGAGGTTTGATTTTATTCATTATTCTGCTAATATCAGACTATGTCGCAGTTGCAATACAACGAAATAAGAGAGAAGAAAATAATTATTTATGCTGATGAGCCGGCAGAAGTAGTGGAGAGTCATGTAGCCCGGACTCAGCAACGCAAGCCTCAAAATCAGGTAAAGTTGAAAAGTCTTATCTCAGGCAAAACCATCGCCGCCACCTATCATGTATCCGACTCTGCGGATGAAGCCGATGTGGAGAAGCGTGATGTTACATTCCTGTATCACAATAGAGGTGAATATTGGTTCTGTGATCCAAAGGACAAGGCCAACAGATTCAAATTAGACTCTGCCCTCGTAGGAGATGCAGCCAAGTTCCTAAAAGAAAATGGAAGTGTAACAGCCCTAGTCTGGACCAACGATGATGATGAAGAGAAAATCATCAAGCTAAGCTTGCCTATCAAGATGAGCTTCAAGGTAAAAGAGGCTCCGCCTGCCGTACGAGGCGATACTTCGAAGGGTGGCAACAAAAATATAATTCTCGAAAACGGCGCAGTAGTATCTGCCCCAATGTTTATCAATGAGGGCGACATGGTAAGCATCAATACCGAAACAGGTCTATATGTAGAACGAGTGACGAAGGAATAAAAAATATTTTGTGTTTTTATTTAGCTACGAAAGGTAGCAAACCCATAAAGCGGGCGTGTTTGATGGCGGCAGTAAGAGCGCGTTGATTCTTGGAAGTCACGCCGGTGCGCTTGTGGCTAAGGATTTTGCCGTTGGGGTTGAGAAATTTCCTCAAGATTTCCACATCCTTGTAGTCTATGTATTTGATATTGTTTGCTGAAAAGTAATCTTGTTTCATAATTTTTATTTATTTACTTAAAAAGGTATGTCTTCGGGATTGATATCTTCCTCAGGATACTCGATCGAATCCAATTCTCCAGATGGTGGAGGGGTGGCCGCAGCTTTGGTGCCGCCTCCTCCACTTCCTTCCCCACTCCTAGGACCAAACTGAGTGCGATCGGCGACTATTTCGGTGCGATACTTCTTCTCGCCACTATTCTTGTCGTCCCAGCTACGGGTCTGCATTCGGCCTTCTACTAGAAGAGAACTACCCTTCTTCATATACTGAGCCACAGTCTCTGCTTGTCTGCCGAAGACCACGACATTGTGGTAATCTGCGGATTCTTGTTTGGCGCCGTTCTTGTCTTTCCAGACACGGTTGGTAGCGAGAGAGAAAGTGCAGACTTTGATGCCCGAAGGAAGGGCGCGAATCTCCGGATCGCGAGTAAGGTTGCCTATTACAATTGCTTTGTTTAAATACATACTTTTATTATATTACACTGCTACCATGGCGTCTATCTCTTGGTCAAGTTCCTCTTTGTTTATAGGCTGGGCCTCTTCGCCCTCCTTCTTGGTATATGTAGGCTTCTTGTGCAAATCGCGACCGATGAACCTCTTGGAGGCTATAGTATTTTCCTTGACCGTCTTTAGGATCAAGAATCTCAATATATTCGGGTCGAGATCGAGCTTTTTCTTGAGCTCCAGCACCTTATCACTATCCATTACGAACTTGACCCAGCCGAAATACGCAGAAGTAAACTTACTTCTGACATTGTACACGACTTTGACCATCGGGTAAGCTAGGTTGATCATTCTAGGCATTTCGTCGGCGACAGTCTCCCCACCTAGAGCAATTATGGCATCCTTGAGTGCAGTGTAAAGCGCAGGAATATCCTCCTCTGCTACAGTCGGCACCAGGTGGTAGCCCACCTCGTAAACTCGAGCATCCGTAGAGCCCGCGCCGTCTTCTAGCACTTCATTTTCTGTTGTTTCCTCGCTTGGTTGCATGAAACCCATA
>JBBDZS010000003.1:0-6812 GCA_040900015.1 Minisyncoccota bacterium
CAAGAACTCATAGCATACATACGCGGAGAGGTAAACAAAGGGAAGACCCGTGAAGAAATTCGCGCGTCACTTCTCTCTGGTGGTGGATGGAGCGAGGCGGATATTAGCGAGGCGTTCCGTACGGTGATGCCACTCGAATCTGTCCCGGTTGTGCCGCCAGGAACTCCTGTGGTTACTACCACCATAAAGCCTTTCATTATCAATCCGACAATTGCTCCAGCTCCGGCACCATCTCGCGCGTATGCGTATTCTGGTCGCAAGCCTTCGCATATGAAAGGGATAATGATTTGGGGACTGCTTGCTATATTGATCGGCGCAGGTGGATATTATTTCCGACCACAGCTTGGGGATATGTGGAATACTATGGAAGAAGGCTGGAGTGGTATGGCTTGGTTTTCCTCCGGAGAGGAGAATGAGGAAGATATGGCTTATGTGCCGCCCCCAATCGAAGAGCCGAAAATTCTTTTACCCACTAGCTCTAGATATTGTGGCGAAACCAAAGCGCCGGAATTGAACAAACAAACTGGAATCGAAGAAGATGCAGTCCTAGGATGTATTGGTGCGAGCGCGCTAGCTTGTGAATGGGCGCAAGCCACCCTGATTAGTCCTTTATTCCCCACGATAATAGAAATAATTCCGAGCCGGACTCCAGGAAGTGGCAACTGTAGTTTCAGCCTGTCGTATGCATCTGACAGCACTCTCTCTTCTCTGGACGGCAAATCGATGGCGGGCGAGAGTATCGCTTGTCCTCTCCAGGTAGTGAAGTCTTTCAAAGAAGGAGTGAATAATACGCTCGTATTTAGCGCTCCTACAAAGGAGTCTCCTAGAAAGTATGGAGCCGAAATATTCTTTTACGGCACGACCGGTGTTTTCCTTGAGAATAATTTTAGCCAGTCTGGTATAGAAGAGTCCGGCTGTAGTGGGGGATTCATCGGTCGGGTGATAGACAGCAATAACTTAATGAAATCAAACTAAAAATTTTATGTCGACTACAGCATATACTCAAGTATCAAAAAATATTACCAAGACCTGGATTTTGATGACGGCGTTTTTCGTGGTAGTCATCGGTATCGGCTGGTTCTTCAGTATGTATTACGGTAATCCGAATATTTTGTATATTTTCGTGATCTTCAGCATCGTGATGAATATCACTTCATACTGGTTTTCGGACAAAATAGTACTTAAACTCGCGGGAGCCAAGGAGGCTTCGCGCACAGAATACTTTACCCTATATACTACAGTCGAAAATCTGGCTATCACCGCTGGCTTGCCACTTCCTAAAATATATGTGGTCAATGATCCAGCGCCCAATGCATTTGCTACTGGGCGAAATAAGGATCATGCAGTGGTGGCCGTGACCACAGGTTTGCTCGCTATTCTGGATAAGACCGAGCTTGAGGGGGTCATTGCGCACGAGCTCTCACACATCGGCAATCGGGATATGTTGCTCTCTACCGTAATAGTGGTCTTAGTCGGATTCGTCTCCATTTTAGCGGATGTGTTTATGCGGAGTTTATTGTTTGGCGGTCGAAGAGACGGCGATAACAAGGCTAGCGGAATATTGATGATCGTAGGCATCGTCTTTGCGGTACTTGCGCCTATCTTCGTAATGCTAATCCAGCTCGCTATCTCGAGGAAGAGGGAATTTTTGGCGGACGCCTCCGGCTCGCTTCTTACCCGCTACCCGGCAGGGTTGGCGAGTGCCTTGCAAAAAATTTCGCAACACAGCCGGCCGATGAACCGCCAGGCCGAAGCAATCGCACATTTGTATATCTCTGACCCTAAAGGCTCCGGTGTAGGCAAAAAGATCAAGGGCCTTTTTGCCACCCATCCTCCTACGGAAGAAAGGGTCAAAGCTTTGATTGGCTGATAGGAAAATTGCCACCTTATCTTTTAAATACCATCTACGCTATAGCGTAGATTAAATAATGAAAAATCTTTCTATAAATCTGAATACATTTAATTTTATTGAACGGGAATCCGTAAATGGTAAAAAAATGAAGAATAAATGCGGGCGAGATTTTCTTTATTATGCGTTTACCTATTATTTACCTAAGAAGTTTAATTCCCAAATAAACAATCCTGTCCTTATAGATAAGAATCATTTGTTTGGTTACCCAATCCATCCAGATTTTTCTTGGACGATGATTCAGTTTTACAAAATTCCATCCTTACTTAAGAATTTAGGTTTATCGCTTGTCATAAATGATAGGAAAATTAGAAATTTTTTGAATTTCTTAATTTTAATAATAATACCCAAAAAGAAGACCGTCGGTGAGGCTATAGATGAAATAGAAAAAGTGATAGATGAGGGGAATGTTGTCGGCATTGATATACCCGTAGGGTTCTTTGGATTATATAATCATATTATGTTTGTTTATGGGTACGACGAAGAAAATTTATATATATTTGACACCCAAAAGATTCCAATCCTAGAATATGAAAAAATAACAGAGGATTATAAATACATAATGAGACTTCCTAAAAGTATTATAAAAGAAAAGTGGGGTAGGTTTGGAAGAGTGTGGATAGTTAAAAAAGCATCTACGCTATAGCGTAGATGAGTTAATTGGAATATAATTATAAGATGAGAAATAGAAAGAAATTTTATTATAAAGGAGTAGAAACAAATATTTTTGGAATCCCAACAGCCATTTTATCCAAGAAAAAATATGAAAAAAGGAAAATACCCAGACGTATCTACTTACGCTCATTTTCTGTAGACATAAAGAAAGATGCTCCTAAAAATTTACTTCTTATATACGACATACCAGAAGGGAAGAAGAAAGAACGAGATTGGTTTAGACGTCAACTAAAGAATTTTGATTTCGTTATGATTCAGAGGAGTGTCTGGGTCGGCCCCTCTCCATTGCCTCCAAGTTTTATTAATTATCTGAAAAGAATTCACTTAGATAAAGAATTTAAGACTTTTAATCTAGCTAAACCTTATCACTAATATCATCTACGCTATAGCGTAGATGAGGAATTTTGAGTGATTCGGGTTTGATTTTAGAATTATAGAGAACTAAGTTTTGTTTTTAGGTCGATTTTGGTATACTTTCCTTATGGATCCCGTTAGAAGTAAGTAAGGTTTAGACACCTTTTTACCTAATAGGATTTGTGTATTATTATTTAACTTCTAACGGGATGGATATTAAGGATGTTGAAAATCTGGCGGAGCTGGCCAAGTTGGACTTATCTTCCGATGAAAAAGAGAAAATCCTCAAAGATATGGGGGGTATTTTGGAATATGTGAAGTCTATAGAAGGAGTGGAAGTGGGCGACATAAAGGTGGACCAAGGGATAGTAAACATCTGGCGAGAGGATGAGACCACCCCGCGCAAATTTAACCGCGAGCTTATTGTTGGGCAATTTCCCGATTCGCAGGATGGATTTTTGAAAGTAAAAAAAATACTTTAATGATTGATTTGAAAAATCTGACAATCGAAAAAGCGCACGAAGCGATGAAAAGCGGAGTATTCAC
Organism: Minisyncoccota bacterium; assembly: GCA_040900015.1. Classification (GTDB taxonomy): domain Bacteria; phylum Patescibacteriota; class Minisyncoccia; order Phycocordibacterales; family UBA9973; genus UBA9973. The sequence continues at coordinate 3,485 of JBBDZS010000003.1, forward strand.
CGCACGCGATCTCACGGAGGCTTATCTGGTGAACATAAAAGAAAAAAATGCGGACCTAAACGCATACTTAGAAGTTTTTGACGATGCGCTTCTTCAGGCAGATATGGCAGACAAAAAATTTGCCTCAGGCACTGCACTGCTTATGACCGGCATACCTATCGCTATTAAGGATAATATATTATTTGAAGGGCATATAGCTTCGGCTTCGTCTAAAATCCTTGAGAATTATCGAGCGTCATATGATTCTTTCGTAATTAAGGAACTCAAGCAGGCTGGGGCTGTAATTTTGGGCCGTACTAATATGGACGAATTCGCGATGGGCTCGAGCACTCAAACTTCGGCTTTTGGTGTCACCAAAAATCCGATCGATCCATCCCGAGTGCCGGGAGGCTCTTCGGGAGGATCGGCTGCGGCTGTCGCGGCCCGACTCGCGCTCGTCGCGCTCGGCACCGAGACTTGCGGTTCGGTTCGAGAGCCGGCGGCATTTTGTGGATTGGTGGGCATCAAGCCCACCTACGGCGCGGTTTCTAGGAATGGTATTATCGCTATGGGGAATTCTCTTGATCAGGTTTCGCCATTTGCCCGTACAGTACGGGAAGCAGAGATAGTTTTCGATTTGATTTCGAAATATGATCAAGAAGATAGTACTTCCGTGCCGCATGATTTGAGGAATACAAATTCCAAATCCCAAGCCCCAATCTCCAAGAAAATAGGTGTGCCCTGGCATTTGTTTGCTGAAGGTGTGGACTCGGAGGTGCTGGAAAATTTTAAAACCTCGATTGAGAAATTCAAGGACTCCGGGTATGAGATAGTAGACATCGAGCTTCCGTATTCCAAATATTCACTCGAAGCTTACTACATAATTATGCCGGCCGAAGTTTCCACCAACCTTTCTCGTTTCGACGGCATTCGTTATGGATATAGCGCTCCCGAGGATACTTTGCGCGAAGTGTATATGAAAACTCGGGGCGAAGGTTTTGGGATAGAAGCTCGTCGTCGGATACTCCTCGGGACATATGTGCTTTCTCATGGATATTACGATGCGTATTACAATAAGGCAGTTTTGGTACGGGAGAAGATTAGAGAGGAAATCAAATCCTCTTTCGGAAAAGTGGATTTGATACTTACCCCGACTGTGCCTATACCAGCCTTTCCTCTGGGAGAGAAGCTATCAGATCCGGTGGCTATGTATCTGTGTGATATATTTTCTGCTCCTGCAAACCTCGCCGGTGTGCCTTCGATCGCTCTGCCGTCCGGTGTAAACAAAGAGGGGCTACCGCTCTCTATCCAATTTATGGCACCCCATTTTCGTGAAGATGCTTTGTTTGAAGTAGGTAAAAAGTTTGAGGAAATTCGCTAGAATTCATATATAATATCTATATGGACCCTAACCCTAATTTGTTTGACCAGATAGACCTGAACAATCCACCGCCAAACTCTGTCCTTGGGAGCAAGTATCTCAATCCGGATTATTTGTTTGAGAGGGGATATAATTTTTTTAGCGATATTTATTTTTACCTTGTCAGCCCGGAAGGGCAGGAGACTATCAAGAGCTTATTATTCTTCCTGACATTATTTTTCATCACGATCATTATGTATGTGGCGGTGCGAATGCTCGAAATAAGGCGCAAGGAGCATCATCATATCGCGATGGAAAAAGCAGAATACGCCTACCACCTCGCGGAAAAAGAAAGAAAGGATAGGGAAAATACTAGCAACTTCAAGAATCAGCGCTGGGCGCGGGTGCTCGAATATTTATTCTCGTCAAATGAGGGCGACTGGAAGCTCGCCATTATTGAGGCAGACTCGATGCTCGAAGGCTTGCTCGATCAGTTGGGATTTCGAGGAGAGAGCATCGGAGACAAGCTCAAAAGTGCCGACCCAGATGTTTTCCGCAAACTACCTATGGCCTGGGAAGTTCACACTGTGCGGAATCGGATAGCCCACGAAGGTTCGGATTATTCGCTTTCTTCGGTGGAAGCCAAAAGGGTTATTGCCTTATACGAGCAGATTTTCTTGGATTTTGGATACATTTAAAAACGCTTGCACTGAGCGAGCAAGGTAAGTCGAAGTGTTGCGGGAGACCGAATCGAACGGCCGTCTCAAGGTTATGAGCCTTGCGAGATACCTCTTCTCCATCCCGCAAGTGCAGTATAGGTTATTTTGCTTGTTTTGGCAATTAAATTTGAAAATAACCATATAATATGGTATTGTCACACTATGTCGGCGTAGCTCAGTCGGTAGAGCGGAGGACTCATAAGCCTCAGGTCACAGGTTCGATCCCTGTCGCCGACACAATTTTTAGATAAATTTAGGTTAGGTATATGTCCTGTCACAGGATATAATATATTCATGCCTATTTATAGATACGTAAATAAACAATTTTTTAAAATCTGGACGGCGGATATGGCCTATGTGTTAGGATTTTTTGCAGCAGATGGGTATATTACTGTAAATAACAGAGGTGGACAGTTCTGGTGTATCGAAATCGTAGACAAAAAACTTTTACAGAGTATTAAAAAATCAATCAATTCTGAACATAAAATCAGCATTCGTCTCCCTAAGAAGGAGAGTGAAAGTATAAAATATCGGTTACAGATTGGCAGTATTGAAATGTGTAATGACTTACGGAGGCTTGGTTTTTCTGAAAGAAAAACTAAAAGCCTGGTGGTGCCGAATGTGCCTGCGGAATATTTCTCGTCTTTTGTTCGCGGATATTTTGATGGCGACGGTAATATTTGGGTGGGGGAAATTCATAAGGATAAAAATAGGATAACTCGCCATAAAGTTTTAAAATTATGTTTTACTTCTTGTTCTAATGTCTTTCTTAGAAAATTAAAAGAGCGTCTAGAGGTAGGGGGCATATTAGGTGGATGTCTTTACAGGTCAAAAACTAAGGAATTTTCAAGGCTTCAGTACAGCACCATAAATGCTTTGAAATTATCCGATTTCATGTATAATATTCAGGTAAAGTCTTTTTCACCCCTATTTCTAGGTAGGAAGAAAAACGTCTTTGAAAAATTCAAGAATTTGCGGTCGTAGCTCAACTGGTTAGAGCGCGTCCCTGTAGGTCGCTGCAGCTTCTTCGTGAAAGCGAGGTTGAAACTCTTTGGGATATCGGTGAAGGCTAAGCTCTGACGTAACGTCGGAGTATGCGAATACCGAGGGAACCCTTCTTTTTTAGAAGGGGCGCCGTAGAGACTAGATACCGAAGCACCTAAACTCTTTTTATATAAAAGAGTAGGTGAAGATATAGTCCACGCCTTTATGAAAATATTGGATAAGTGCACGGACGAGGTTGCCGGTTCAAGTCCGGTCGATCGCGCAA
>JBBDZS010000004.1:0-6574 GCA_040900015.1 Minisyncoccota bacterium
CCGATCGATAGCGACATAATAGAATGAATATAGCAGAATCACACTGGCTATGCCAATTTTCGGAGGTCAGATTCGTATTTCTTCATTACTTCAATGGAGGCTGACTGTTGGTCCGTACCGCCCTTCACTTTGACCTGAATTTCCTCGGCAATGGTCTTGAAAAGCTCGGGGTTTTTTTCCATCATGGTTATGAACATATCTATTTGCGCTTCGGGCACACCTTGAGTGCGAAGCATCTTTCTAAGCAAAAAATTCTGAAACATTGTGCTACTATAGCACAAATTTTACTCATCCAAAAGTTCGAAATCGTCGCCAGGCATCAAAGCGACCCTTTGTCTGCGAATGAAGTAAACTCCGCCTGCACTTCCGACTACCAGCACCAAAAAAGCAATAATCGGAATATAGGAATTGCTTGTGGCTTCTTCTCCAGCCTCACTTATTGTGGGATTTGCCGCCAAATTTTCAAACGCACTTGCCTCGAGGGTAGCTGGCGAAACCAGAGAGACATCGATACTCTCCCTCGGGGGCGGAGTAGAGGCGGGTGGGCTCCTTCTTGTCGATACGGCTGGCGCCGGAGTAAGCGAAAGTGGATAATCAAAGACCGTCTCCCCTTGCGAATTCTTGAGCTTCAAGCTCGCCTGATCTGCTATCGACAAACCTGTGACTCGGGCAGAGAAAATTATTTTCTTTTTTGATCCCAGAACCGTATTCTTCGGGAAAGCAAAACTTTTGCTGTCACTCGCTAGAACCCAGTTGGAAATGTCGGTATCATAACCAGCGTTATTCGTAAGCTCCACGAAGAAATCCTTATCGTCACCCACCCGAGAAATCACCACATCCGCAGCGACCACCTTTATGGCCACCTTGTCCACCGCCTCAGGTGTTTGAGAATAATAATTCGAATAATATTCCAGGGAAACTACATATTCACCGGGATAAAAATAAATGTGAGTAAACTTTTCAGCCGAGTAACTAGCATCCGACTGCCTAGAATCTCCGTCACCAAAATTCCAAAAATATTTCCCGTAGTTCAGCTTCTCGCCTGTCGTGCCGTAGGCTATTCCTTCGATATTGATAGGCATCCCTGCGAAAGCGAGTGCGGGAGTGGTGATCTTCGCTCTCATTTTTAACGGCTGAACTGTCTGTGCTCCGCTTTGCGTAGTTGGCGTGGTTGATGTGGAAGTAGATACGGTCTCTCCGCCTCCACCGCTTCCACCCGATGAGGCTGTAGTCGTTTCATTTGTCACTCCAGGGGTCGGCGCGGAAGATATCCAAATACTAGAGCTTGTCCTTTGCAGACTCTGTCCTTCCAGAGGATTCGGCGGACAGGGGCTGTCACAATCGCCTGCATTACCCCAGCCCAACTTGTCCGCGATTTCTTCGGCTGAATTTTTCAGCTGGATGGTGTTTGACTCAGTCAATGTCAGCGAATCGAGAACGATATCCGAACTAGAGAGTTGTGCTCGTGAGATCACGAAATATCCTCCAGCGTCGATCGACTTTCCCTCGAAATTAGTTTTGGAAACCAGCGAACCGAAGCTACTCCCCGTCGCGGTTTTCCTTTGTAAATACCAGTCTGTAAGATTTACTGCAGAACTACCAGTGTTGTATAGCTCGATAAAGCGCTCGCCTGTCGGCGCGAGCTGTACTTCATTAATAACAATTTGCGCTTGGGCTAACCCAAAACTAGATAAAAATACAATAACTGAAAATAAAATTAGTTTTTTAAACATAATTTCCAGATATTTAGTTATATGTTACAATCATAACATGAATAAAATTGATTTTCTGGCAGTTGGGGATATCGTAATTGATGCCTTCATCAAGATAGAGGATGCCCATGTGAACTGCAGAATAGACGGCACCGCCTGCGAGCTCTGCGTCCGCTTTGGCGACAAGATACCTTACGAATCCGTGACCGTAGTATCCGCGGTGGGCAACAGCCCAAATGCCGCTGTGTCCGCAGCCCGCCTAGGCCTCCGCTCCGCACTCGTCACCAATATTGGCGACGACCAAAACGGCGCCGACTGCCTAGAGAGCCTAAAGAAGGACAAAGTCATCACTGACTTCGTGTCTACTGAAAACGAAAAAAAGACCAACTACCATTATGTGCTCTGGTACCAAGTAGACCGCACCATACTGGTCAAGCACACAGAATTTAATTATAAATTTCCAAATTTACCGGAAATTTCCTGGATGTATCTAAGCTCGCTTGCAAACAACACGCTCGAATACCATATGGAAATAGCCGAATATCTAAAGAAAAATCCAGAAACTAAGCTCGCATTCCAACCCGGAACTTTTCAAATAAAGCTCGGCGCTGAGAAGCTAAAAGACATTTACGCCCGCACAGAAATATTATTTTGCAACACCGAAGAAGCGGAACGCATCCTAGGCATCGAAAGCACGGATATTCTCGTACTCTCAGAGGCCTTGGCGAAACTCGGTCCGAAAATGGTTTGTATCAGCGACGGGCCGAAAGGTGCATACTTATATAATGAAAACGAGCTTTGGCACATACCGATGTATCCCGACATCGCTCCACCAATAGACCGTACTGGCGCCGGCGACGCTTTTTCCTCCACTTTTACCGCCGCCCTCGCTCTCGGCTTATCCCCTATCGAAGCATTATCTTGGGGGCCAATCAACTCTATGTCCGTAGTCCAGGGCATCGGCGCACAAGAAGGTCTACTCTCCCGAGAAAATCTAGAAGAATATCTCAAAAACGCTCCGGCGCAATACAAAGCCACAAAAGTAAAATAATCCAAAAATTATTTGAAGGTATGTTTTTTGGGGGGTCTATATTTTCCTTTTCAAAACTTTTTTTACGGCTTCTTTAATAGCGTCCTTGCCCATATTATAGTGCTCAATCAATTCGCTCGGTGTGCCAGACTGTCCGAACTGGTCGCGCACTCCCACGAATTCGATCGGCGTCGGGAAATTCTCCGCCAATACTTCCGCTATAGCCGAGCCTGCACCACAGGCTACCTGGTGTTCTTCGACTGTTACTAAACATTTTGTTTCTTTAGCTAGATCCAATACCGCATTCACATCAAGCGGTTTGATCGAAGCCAGATTCATCACTTTGGTCTTGATTCCTTCCGCCTCTAGTTCTTTGGCAGCTAGGAGCGCTTTATACATCAGCCCGCCGGTAACTATTATTCCTACTTGCGCGAAGCCTACATCGGGCAACCAAAAAATTTCCGACTTGCCTATATGAAATGGAGTTTCTTCGGTGGTGATGATCGGTGTCTTCTCCCTGACCAACCGCAAATATGCGGACTTTTTGCTTTTTGCAAGTTCTTGGGTCGCCTTCTTGGCTTCTATGGCGTCGCACGGTGAAAGCACTTCCATATTCGGCATTACCCGCATCAGGGCTATATCTTCGAGTGCTTGATGTGTGCCTCCGTCTGGCCCTACGGAAATCCCCGAGTGTGATCCGACAATGATTACTTTGCGGTCATTGTAAGCGATAGTCGTGCGTATCTGTTCCCAATTGCGTCCCGGGCTGAACATCGCATACGAAGAGCAGAAAGGAATCTTGCCCATAGTCGCCATGCCGGAAGCCACTGTCACTAAGTTCTGTTCCGCCACTCCGACCTGCACGAAACGCTCCGGAAATTTATTTGCAAAAAAATGCATCTGGGTGCTCTCGGTCAGGTCCGCACAAAGCGCCACTACATTCTTGTCCGCTTCACCTGCAATGAGCAATCCTTCTCCGAATCCCCTCCGAATAGGGACTTGCTCCACATCTTCATTAAAAATTTTTGGATTTAGTTTTAATTTCGGATTCAGCATATATTATTTTCTAAGTTCTAAGAGTGCCTTCTCCGCCTCTTCTTTGGTCGGTGCCTTACCATGCCATTTATAATCCCTCTCCATAAATGAAACCCCCTTGCCGGGAATAGTGTGCGCGATGATGACTGTCGGCTTCTCGTACACGGCCTGTGCTTCCTTCAACGCTTCATCGAGGGCCCGAAAATCATGCCCGGAAACCTCAATCACATGCCAGTTGAATGCTCGCCATTTGTCCGCAAGTGGCTCTAGCGGCATCACTTCCTCAGTCACACCTTCAATCTGAATGTTGTTTCGGTCCACTATTGCAATCAAGTTTCGAAGCTTGTATTTACCTGCGAGCATCACTCCTTCCCAGGTATTACCTTCGTTCAATTCCCCGTCCGATAGGAATGCATATATCAACCTGGAAGTATTCGCTCCGTGGTCTATACGGTCAGCCAGTGCCATACCTGAGGCCTGCGACAACCCTGAGCCGAGAGGGCCAGAAGATGTTTCCAACCAGGGCATATATTCACGGTGTGGATGCCCTTGCAATCTCGAGCCCAATTTTCGAAGTGTTTGCAATTCTTCTACTGGGAAATAACCCGCGTGCGCCATAGTAGCATAGTAAACAGGACAAATATGCCCGTTTGAAAGCACCAGCCGATCACGATCCTCCCATGATGGATTCTGCGAATCGTGCTTGAGGATATGAAAATAAAAAAGAGTGAAAATATCCGCCATACCGAGAGGGCCGGCAGTATGCCCCGACTTAGCAGGCACAAGCATTTCGATGATCGAAATACGAATATCGTTCGCTTTCTTTTCCAGCTCCAAAATTTTTTCGTCGGTTAGCATCTTAAATATTTCTAAGTCTGTCTATTGTGCCAATTATATCATCAGTATTGAAAATTGCCGAGCCGGCGACAATCTTGGTCACTCCGTTTTGAAGTAGCCTTGGTGCAGTATCTTCATTTACGCCAATATCTACCGCAATTGGCAAGTCTGGATATTTCTCTCGAATATCTTTTACTTTCTCGTACACTCTTTCATCCAACTCTATTCCCTGCTGTCCAATCTCATCATTACCCATAAACTGCACGAAGTCCGCTATCTTGGCAAATTGATACAGGTCTTCGTTTGGAGTGCTCGGATTTATCGCCACCCCGATCTGTATACTGTCGCGCACATACATATCTATACCTTCCAGGAATTCCCTGAAGTCGGACAAGTCGCCTACTGCTTCCAAATGAAAAATTATCCTCTTAGGACCTAATTTAGTGTAAATATCAAAGTTTTTAACTGCGTCATGCACCAACAAATCTAGTTCGAAGTCTACATCCTCCCAAAAAGGCATGCCCTCCTGTTCGTTCATTATACTTACGAAATGCGCATCCAAATTTGAATTTGAAATTCCTTTTTCGCTTGATGGCGAATAAAACGGCCAACTCATTGTAGGTACGAAAACCCCGTCGCATATGTCGACCTGGACTATCGGCACGACACCGCGCACTAAGGCGACTTTATTTTTGAGATCTTCGTAATTTTTTGGCAGTATGGCTGGTATTACTTCGTTCATGATTCTATTATGCTTAAATTGCGATCACGACCTCAAACGGAATCAATCAACCGAGCTTGGCTATTCTTCTAATATGCCTTTCTTCATTTTTAAATGGAGTGGATAAGAAAAGCTCAATCGCAAATTTTATTTCATCTTCCGACAAAAACCGGGTGCTTAAGGATAAAATGTTTGCATTGTTGTGAATTCGAGAAAGTTTAATAATCTCAAAAGAATCGATGCTTTCCCCACCATTAATATCAATAGCTTCCTTGGGTATTGCCTGTCCATAAAATAAAGCCGCTCGCGCGCCAGGTATTCTGTTTGCGCACATTGCTTCTCCCTCTCCGGAACCCCCAAGGATTATTCCCATGCTACTAGTATCTTTAGCTACCGCTTCAGCAACTGGTTGAATAAAGTCAGGGTAATCATCGCCGGGTATATACTCAAAAGCGCCTTTATCTTCAACCTCGTAACCAAGCTGAAGCTCAGCTAAATAAACTTTAAGTTTTTCCTTCAACTCATATCCAGTATGATCCGAGCCGATATAAATTTTCATACTCATATAATACCATGACTCTACTAACAGAAAATAGGGGAAAGACCAATATTAAAAAACCATCATAATTCACATGTCGTTAGACTATCATATATGATATACTAACAAACTAGCTATTTCGGTACGAATATTTAAAAACTACTATTTTTCTGATACAAAAATTTCCACCTTCCCCTACCGGCAATCGGCGGCAAACCAGCCCTTAAAATTTTTTCTAAAATATTCCACAGATCTTTTTCCTCTCTGTCTAGAGTCTTAATAATTTTTTCGTACTTGCCTATTTCGTGTTTTAAGGACATCCTGGCTATGGTCGCTGGGCTCATTCCTAATGATTCTGATATATAGGAAACAGGAACTTCTTGTGCTAAAAGATAAATAACTGCAAATCTCTTTGCTAGCATTATTTTTTCCGTTTTAGTTAGAAGATCTCCTAGAAAAAATTTTGCTTGACATTTCTTGACTGATTTTTCAAAAGCCTTGCCGAACTGACTGTAAAGCTTGTTGAGGGTTTCCGTTTTTAGTTTTCTAGATGAAACATGCGGCATAGTCCTTGATCCTTAGTATATCATATATGATAACTTAAGATATGGATAAATACATACACGTATAGATATATACTCTGGTCGTTCTAGTTAAAAGTTGAATTATTAAATAGTACTCCCCGTCTTAATCACATGGTC
>JBBDZS010000005.1:0-32304 GCA_040900015.1 Minisyncoccota bacterium
GGAGCCAAACCAGTCGCCAATGTGTACGGTTTCTGTTTGGGTGAGCCAGACGATACCCGGCCACTCTATCGAGACAAAAACCTCACCCAGAAAATGTTCCCACCCAAGCGAATAATGGATGGAGTAATAAAGGGGGTAAACCACGGAGGCAACACCTCTGGCATACCGACCTTATCCGGATTCCTCAAATTTGATGACAGATATAGAGGTAAACCTTTAGTATTCGCCGGCACTGTAGGCATAATTCCGAGAAAAATTAATGACAAATTTTCACACGAAAAGTCCGCTCAACCGGGTGACTATATTGTGGTAGTAGGTGGCCGAGTAGGCCGAGATGGCATCCATGGAGCCACATTTTCCTCGGTTGCGATGGATTCCGGTAGTCCTGCGACTGCGGTGCAAATAGGCGACCCGATAACCCAAAAGAAACTTAGTGACGCTATCATCAAAGAAGCTAGAATAATGGACTTATACAATAGCATCACGGACAATGGCGCAGGGGGTATATCCTGCTCGGTGGCGGAAATGGCCAAAGAATGTGGTGGAGCCGAAGTTCATCTGGAGAGAGTACCGCTCAAATATCCAGAGCTTCAGCCTTGGGAAATATGGATATCGGAAAGTCAGGAGCGAATGACGCTAGCTGTACCAAAGAAAAAATGGGACTTGTTTTATCATCTGATGAAAAATCGTGGTGTGGAGGCCTGCGTGATCGGGGAGTTCACAGATTCCGGTAAATGTGTGGTCAATTACGCTGGAAAGAAAATAATGGACATCGATATGGAGTTTCTACACAACGGCTTGCCAAAAGAGAAGCTCAAAACTAAGCCGAAAGAAAAGAACCATATTGAGCCAGAGCTTAAGGAAAAGAAAAATTACACAGAGGACTTGGAGGAACTACTCGCGATAAATAATGTCAGCGGATTTTCTTTCGTTTCCGAACAATACGACCACGAAGTGCAGGCATCTTCTGTGCTCAAACCACTCTCGGGCGAAGGGCGGATAAATACAGACGCGCAAGTATTCCGTCCAGTACTCGGCTCTCCCAAGGGCGCTGTGCTTTCTTCGGCCTTATATCCTTCCTATGGCGATATCAGTAGCCACCATATGACTGCCTGCGCCATAGATACAGCTATCAGGAATATCATTTCAGCCGGAGGCACACTTTCCCAAATAGGTATTCTCGATAATTTTTGCTGGTGCTCTTCCTACGACCCAGCCAGGTTGGCAGAGCTAGTAGAATCCGTACAGGCTTGTCATAAATACGCAGTAGGCTACGGCACGCCATTCATCTCCGGCAAGGATAGTATGTTTAATGATTTCAAAGGCTATGACGAAAGCGGCAACCCGATACACATCGCCATCCCGCCGACCTTGCTCATCTCCGCTATTAGTGTGATGTCTGATTTAAGAAAATGTGTTTCGCCTGAGTTTAAGAATTCCGGAGATAAAATATTTCTCCTGGGAGAAACTCATTCCGAACTCGGCGGAGGAGAGTATTTCAAAATGCTAGCGCGAAAAGAAGGAAATAAAAATATCGGCAACAATGTGCCGAAGGTTGATGTTAAGAAAAATACAAAAACATATCTAGCAGTTGAAAAATTAATAGCGAGTGAGCTTCTGGAATCATCAATCTCCGTAAATTTCGGCGGGCTCGCTATGGCTCTAGCTAAAGCAAGTTTGGGTGGAAATCTTGGATGCAAAGTTTCCATTTCAGCCTTACCAGGCAAGGCAAAAACGACAATCGAGAAATTGTTTTCCGAAAGTCAGGGCCGAATCCTTATCTCGGTAAACCCATCGAATGCAAACAAGGTCATAAAAATATTGTCAGATGTTCCTTTCGCCCTGCTCGGCGAAGTGACGAAGGATAATAAATTTATTATCACAGATGAAAAATTAGCAGTAAACACAAATGTACCGAAACTCACAAAAATTTACCACGACTTTTCCAACCGAATGAGATAAGTATTCTAATATTCTATAGAATATTAGAATGAAATATGAAAACAAAAAAATCAAAAAATAATAGAATTAGAATCCTAAGACCGAAGGTTATGGTGCTCGCGGGTTACGGGTTAAACTGCGAGGAGGAGACCAAATATGCATTCGAGCTCTCGGGAGGCATAGCGGACATCGTACATATTAATGATCTTATCGCGGCGCCCAAGATGCTTTTCGACTATCAAATTCTTGCTTTTCCGGGCGGATTCTCTTATGGGGATGACACCGGAAGCGGGAAGGCTTATGCAAATAAATTCAAAAATCATCTGGAGCGCGAGCTCAAAGAATTTTTGATGGGCGACACTTTGATCATTGGGATATGTAATGGCTTTCAGATCATTACCAACTTGGGTATCCTGCCCGGCGGACTGACATATAATTCCGGAGGTAAATATTTGGACAGATGGGTAGACCTCAAAGTCACCGGCAATAGCCCTTGGCTCACAGGCATCAAAAACATCACTCTCCCTATAGCTCATGGCGAAGGATGCTATATGATACCTAAGAGAGAATATGCGAAAATGAAAAGAAAAAAGGAGATAGCCTTTACCTACGAAAAGGGCGAAATTTCCAAATTTCAAAACCTTCCGGCAAACCCGAATGGTTCGAGCTATGACATTGCCGGAGTTTTAACATATAATGGTCGGGTACTTGGGCTTATGCCTCATCCAGAGAGGGCTATGTTTGCGGAGCAAAGCCCACTTTGGCACAAAAATAAGAAAAAAATGAAAGGTGCCGAAGGGCAAGGTCTGCTGATATTTAAAAATGCGATTAATTACTATAAAAATGATAAGTAAAATTGTATTTCCCTTACCGTCAATCATATGAATGAAGTAAACGAAAAATGCGGAATAGTCGGCATATACGGCAAGAAATTGACGGCTTCTAGGCTCGCGTTTTTCGGATTGTTCGCCCTTCAGCACAGAGGCCAAGAAGCTTCCGGCATCACGACAAATAATGGTAAAAAATTGCTTACCCACAAAGGCGCCGGCCTAGTGAGCCAGGTGTACACCGAGCAGGCAATTAGATATCTAAAAGGTAATATTGCCATAGGCCACAATAGATATTCTACCTCGGGTGGTGGCGCCCTTGAACACGCTCAACCTGTTGTGAACAACCAGGCTTCCTTCGCACTTGCTCACAATGGCAATCTTCCGAGCACTAAGGCTCTTGAAGAATTTTTAATATCAAAGAAAGCTCTCAAGAAAAATAGAATGGATTCTGAGCTCATTGCTGACGCTATTGATGTAAAAATTAAAGAAGGCAACTCTATCTCTGAGGCTGTCAAACAAATTTTTCCTCTCATTACCGGAGCATTTTCCTTGATAATGATGGATATGAATACTTTGGTTGCCGTGCGCGACCTATACGGTATGCGCCCGCTTGCACTTGGCAAGATCGAAGACGGCTACGCTATAACATCCGAAACTTGCGCCTTAGCTACCATCGGCGCGAAGTTTTTAAGAGAAGTAAAACCCGGAGAAATGATTGTCATAGATAAGAAGGGTTTGAAGTCTGTACAACTAGCCAAGTCCAACCCCAAACACGATGTCTTCGAATATGTGTACTTTTCCCGTCCGGACAGCGTGCTTGGTGGTAAGTCAGTATATCAGGTCAGGAAAAACTTCGGCATGGAGCTCGCTCGCGAATGCAAACTTAAGGTGGATATGATCGTGCCAGTGCCAGACACTGCTATGCCGGTTGCCTTGGGGTTTTCAAACATCTCTAAAATCCCTATGGAGCTCGCCTTGGTAAAAAATCGCTATGTGCACAGGACCTTCATCGAACCCGATCAAAAATCTAGACGAAAAAGCGTGGCTCTCAAACTGATACCCCTCAAAGAAGTATTAAAGGGGAAAAAAATCGCAGTCATAGATGATTCTATAGTCAGAGGCACGACCAGTAAAAGGCTGGTGCAGTCGTTATTCAAGGCGGGCGCTAAAGAAGTACACTTTCTAGTGTCGTCGCCTCCCGTCCGTTTTCCCGACTTTTACGGTATAGATACCCCAAAACAAAAGGATCTTATCGCCTCGAATAAAACAATAGAAGAAATAAGAAAGTTCCTAGGTGCCACTTCTCTTCATTTCCTGTCTCTCGAAGGGTTGATAAAGTCTATCGGCCTCCCAAAAAATCAACTTTCCACTTCGTTTTTCACTGGAGAATACCCGATTCCCATCAACGAACGCGAAAAAGAAGTAAGCTATGATGTCCCAAAAAAATAATTTAAGAAATAAAAGGAAACTAGCATTCCTTGTTCACGCCGGGGGCTCACACACCAACCTCAAGGCAGTAAGGAGCGCAATTGACGATAGCCGAATAAATGCTCAAATTTCTGTAGTTGTGACAGATGACGAACCCTTGCCGGATTTTGAAAAAATTTCTCCTGATTATATATGTCTCGCTGGTTGGAAAAAGATTATTCCGATAGAACAAATTAATAAATACAAAATATTAAACATTCATCCAGGCCTAATACCTCATACAGTAGATGGTAGGGTTACCAACCCCGACGGCACGGAAGGGCTATGGAATAAAGGGATGTATACAGACAAAGCAATCCAAAATTTCTTAGAACAAAAATCCACATATGCTGGATCTTCCCTCCATTACCTTACGCTTGATTTTGATTTCGGCCCCGTACTCGGTAGGACATTTGAGAAGATTGAGGAAGATGATAGTCTCGAATCGCTGTATGGCAGATTAAAGAAAAAAGAAAACCAGCTTTATGTAGACATACTAAAAAAATTATGCAAATAAACAAACTTCCGCCAAAGGCGGATCAGCCTCGGGCTGAAAAAATATTAATAATTGGTAGCGGTGGTCGGGAGCATGCTGTGGGCTGGAAAGTAGCCCAGTCGCATAGAGCCGGCGAAATATACTTCGCTCCAGGAAACGCGGGCACAGCTGAGCTCGGAAAGAACATTGATATCAAGGCAACAGACATTTCGGGCCTACTCGCGTTCACCCAGACAGAAAAGATTGATCTTACCTTAGCCCTCCCGGATGACCCGCTTGCCTTGGGTATAGTCGACGAATTTCAAAAATCAGGACTTCGTATTTTCGGACCGACGAAGAGTGCAGCCAAGCTAGAATGGTCCAAAGCGTTTTCTAAAAAATTTATGCAAGAAAACAACTTGCCTACAGCAAATTTTCGCACTTTTACTGAGTACAACGAAGCAAAAAGCTATTTAAGTCTACAATCCTTACCAGTAGTAATCAAAGCAAGCGGGCTAGCTTTGGGTAAAGGGGTTATCATTGCAGAAACTATGGGGCAGGCCCAAAAAGCTCTTGCGGATATAATGGTCAACAAGTCTTACGGTGAAGCCGGCAGAGAAGTAGTGATAGAGGAATTTCTAATAGGACCGGAAATATCAACCCATGCATTTTCGGACGGAAAAAATTATTCCGTCTTTCCTCCGAGCCAAGATCATAAGAGAGTAGGGGAAGGAGATACCGGCCTCAACACCGGCGGTATGGGCACCATCGCTCCGATACCATTCGTAACAGGAGAGATGATGGCAGAAATAGAGAAGTATATTATTGCGCCGACATTACAGAATATGAATAATGCGGGTACGCCGTTTTCGGGATTATTATATCCAGGCTTGATGCTGACCTCCGAAGGCCCGAAGATACTGGAATACAACGCTCGTTTCGGTGACCCGGAAACCCAGACATATATGCGACTACTCGAAACTGATATTTTGGATATTTTTGATGCTTGCATTGATGGAACTTTGGATAAACTCGAAATTAAATGGAAAGATTTGTTTGCCTGCAACATCGTCCTGGCTTCCGGCGGCTACCCGGAAAATTATGAGAAAAACAAAGAGATCAAGGGTATCGAAAATGCAGAAAAAGAAAAAGATATCGTTGTATTTCATGCTGGTACTGCTATGAAAGATGGTAAGTTGGTTACAAATGGAGGAAGAGTGCTCGGAGTATCCGCTACTGGCTCCACACTATCAGAAGCCCTAAAAAAAGCATACAAGGCGATCGAGTATATTTCATTTGAGGGCATGCAATACCGCAGAGATATTGGACAAAAAACATTGAAACTAGATGATTAAAAAAATTGGTATAGTCGGTGGAGGACAATTAGGAAGAATGCTCGCACAAGCAGCCCGTAAGCTTGGATTTTTTGTTACAGTACTCGATCCGACCAAAAACTCTCCGGCAGCACAGGTGGCGGATAAACAAATACAGGGTAGTTTCAAGGATATGGATAAAATACTAGAACTAGGAGAAGTCTCAGATGTGGTCACATTTGAAATTGAATCTGCAAATTCTGAAGCCTTAGAAAGAATGGTGACAGATGGAAAAGAAGTGTATCCTTCTCCGAAATCACTCAAAATAATTAAAGACAAATTTGGACAAAAAGCCTTTCTTGAAAACCATGATATTCCGGTAGCCAACTTTGCTTTGATAGAAAACGAAGATGATATAGAAAAGCAAAGTCAGATATTTGGGTTTCCTTTTCTCCTGAAGTCTCGTTTTGATGCCTATGATGGAAGAGGGAACTATGTGGTGAAGAATAAGGAGGATATTTCAAATGCCGTAAAAAAGCTAGGTGACGTTCCTTTGTACGCTGAAAAACTTTTTCCATTTATAAAAGAGCTGGCCGTAATCTCTGTTAGAGGAAAGAATGGAGAAATCATCACGTATCCGGTAGTGGAAACTGTTCATAAAAATAATATTTGTCATATTGTTCGCTCTCCAGCTCCAGTAAAAGAAGAAGTGAGGCAAAAAGCTAAAATACTTGCTGAAAAAGTTCTAAATTCTCTTGGAGATGTAGGAACATATGCGGTAGAAATGTTTCTTGGAGAAAACGATGAAATTTTGGTAAATGAAATTGCCCCAAGAGTGCACAACTCCGGACATCACACCATAGAAGCATTCTCCGTATCGCAATTCGAGGCTCACATCAGAGCCATCACCGGAATGCCGCTTTCAGAGCCGACCCCATTGGCGAATTCTTCCGTTATGGTAAATATTCTAGGCGAGAGGGACGGCGAGGCCCTGATCAAGGGTGGCGACACGGGAGAAAATGGTATTTTTACCCATATATATGGTAAGATGGATACACGCAAAGAACGGAAAATGGGTCATATTACAGCCCTGGGAGACGACCCAGAGAAAGCGGAAAAAAGAGCTATGGACCTTAGAAACAACCTAAAAATATAATATGAAAAAACTACTCGTAGGCATAATAATGGGCTCAGATTCAGATTTACCGGTAATGCAAGAGGCCGCGAAGGTGCTGGAAGAATTCGGTGTTAAATATGAGATAACTGTCGTCTCTGCCCATAGGACCCCTGACACTCTGGTAAAATATGCCAACTCCGCACACACCCGAGGATTAAAGATAATAATCGCCGGGGCTGGTGGCGCGGCGCATTTGCCAGGGATGGTAGCCAGCATGAGTCCGCTCCCGGTCATTGGCGTGCCGGTGAAAAGTAAAACCATGAACGGACTTGACTCGCTTCTTTCAATCGCGCAAATGCCGCCAGGCGTACCGGTCGCGACGGTTGCAGTGAACGGGGCAAAGAACGCAGGGCTGCTAGCGGTTCAGATTCTTGGAATAAGCGACACAAAATTACAGAAGAAAATAATCGAGTTCAAGCAAAGAATGAACAAGGAGGTAAAGCTGAAAGCTGGTAAATTAATAAAAAAGGGATATAAGGAATATTTAAAAAACTAGATATGACTTCAGATGAAAAAAAGAGTGAATACGCAAAAGCTGGAGTGGATTATACAAAAATGGAGCCATTTAAGATGGCCATGATTGAAGCAGGGAAGGCCACTCTCCATTATCCGGAAAAACGAGGAGTATATATAAACAAGGACGCCGCTCATGCACACGGAGCGGTTTTTGAATACAAAGGGAATCTTCCCCATATTTGGTGTAAAACCCAAGAAGATTTGGGAAATAAAAATTGGATAGCTGAATGGATGTATCAGAAAACCGGTAAATCATATTATGAAAATATTGCTATTGATACCGCTCTCATTGTAGTAAATGATGTGATTGCTCAAGGCGCGATGCCGGTCGTGTTTACTGACCAGCTGGAAGCATCAGACAGTTCTTGGTACTCGGATCCAAAAAGGTCAGGGGATTTCGCGAGAGGGCTACAAAAGATATGTGAAGAGGTAGGGATGGCGCTCCCTGCAGGGGAATCCGCCTCAGTGAAATATATAATCAATCCTGTTTCTCCAGTAACAGAAATTGTTTCTTTGAGCGGTTCGGTCACCGGTATAGTTGCGCCAAAGGAACGCTTAGTTACAGGCAGAAATCTTGCTCCTGGTGATCATATTATTTCCGTAGCCTCCTCTGGGCTTCATGCTAATGGTATTTCTTTGGTAATTAAAAAAGCCATGGAACTCCCTGAGGGGTTTTTAACAAAATTACCTAACGGTAATACTCTGGGCGAAGAAGCACTTATCCCTACAAGGTCATACGTAGCACTTATTGAAAAATTGCTAGAAAACAATGTAAAAATTAGTGCTCTTTTGCCGGGAACCGGAGATGGAGTTGGGAAAATTGCTTTTGATAAAAGAGAGTATCAGTATAGAATCCACTCATGGCTTCCTGTTCCTCCTCTTATGAAGTATTTTCATGAAAATCTGGAAATTCCACTACTTGATTGTCTTAAAACATTTAACTGGGGGTCGGGATATTACATATTCACACCTGCAAGTGAAGTTGATAGGATACTTGAACTAGGAAAAGAAGGCGGATATGATCTTCTAGATGTAGGAATAGTTGAAAAAGGTAAACGTCAGGTGATATTCGAGCCTGGCAATATTATATTAATGCCCCCAGGCGAATAACTACATGAACATAGAAAAAATAAAAGAGCACATGGATGATGTTTTGACTGAAACAAACTTTGAAAACTTGGGTACTAAGAAAGTTGGAAAAGTAAGAGATATCTACATGGCCCCCGACCACATTACTTTAATTTCTACAGACAGACATTCATCTTTTGACAGAAACATTGCCTCAATTCCATTCAAAGGAGAGGTTTTGAATCAAATCAGTCTTTTCTGGTTCGATAAAACCAAAGATATCATTCAAAATCATGTCCTTAGCACACCAGATCCGAATGTTGTTGTCGCCAAGAAGTGTTCACCTCTACCTATAGAATGCGTGGTGCGAGGCTACATAACCGGATCGACTTCCACTTCGCTTTGGACCATTTATCAAAGCGGACAGAGAAACTTTGGAAACTTCAGCCTGCCGGAAGACCTTAAGAAGAACCAGAAGTTAGCTGAGCCTGTATTTACGCCCACAACCAAATCCAACGAGCACGACCGACCGATAACTCCGGCTGAAATAGTGTCCGAAGGCTTTTTGTCGCAGGAGGTTACGGATCAAGTCGAAAAGACGGCAATAGCCCTGTTTAAAAGAGGACAGGAAATAGCCTTGGAGCGCGGGCTCATTCTAGTAGATACCAAGTACGAATTCGGTCTAGATGATGAAGGTAAACTGACCCTAATCGACGAGATTCACACCCCAGATTCGTCTAGATATTGGCAAGCAAATTCTTATCAAGAGAGGATCAACCAGGGCTTGGAGCCGGAGAATTTCGACAAGGAGTTTCTGCGTTTGTGGTTCAAAGATAACTGCGATCCATACAACGACGCGGTATTGCCGGAGGCGCCCATCGAACTTGTTGCTGAGCTTTCAAGAAGATACATCGAGATTTATGAAACAATTACAGGAAAACCCTTCAGTCACGACTTTTCTAAATCCAATGAGGAGAGAATTAAAAGTAACTTAGCTAAAATATAATGCACGGAGCAATTAACCCTTTAGACGGAAGATATTTTGAGAAGACTCGTGCTCTTTCTCCATATTTCTCTGAGGAAGCTCTCATTAAGTACAGAATTATCATGGAAGGGGAATACCTGATTGCACTTTCTAAGGAGAATAAAGTTGGGATGCAAAAGCTTTCTCTGGGTGAAATTTCGAAAATTAGAAACCTGTATAGTCTTTCGGCTACAGACTTTTCAACAATAAAAAAGCTTGAAAAAACCACAAATCACGATGTAAAGGCAGTTGAGTATTTTATCAAGGAAAAATTAAAGAAAACCTCCTTGAAAGACAGCCTTGAATGGGTACATTTTGCCATTACTTCGGAAGATACCAACAATATTGCCTACGCTTTAATGATCAGAGACAGTCTCGAAGAGGTAATCCTCCCAGAAATTACTAAGATCGTATCTGAACTTAATGTACTAGCAAAGAAGCACAAAAATCTTCCTATGCTAGCTCGTACCCACGGCCAGCCGGCAAGCCCTACTACTTTCGGAAAAGAAATGCGTGTGTTTAGCGCAAGAATTGAAAGACAACTTAAAAATTTATCGAATATACGAATACAAGCCAAACTAAATGGCGCCACAGGCAACTATAATGCCCATATTGCAGCATATCCTGGAATTGATTGGATTAAATTCAGCCAAAATTTTATAAACAGTTTTAATACTAAGAAAAATACCCTTATTTTAGAGGCCAACATCCTCACTACCCAAATCGAGTGTCATGACAGTTATATTGAAGTTTTTGATGCTATACGCCGAATAAACACGATTCTACTCGACTTCAACCAAGATATGTGGAGATATATTTCCGATGTCTGGATCAAACAAAAAATAAACGTAAGCGAAACTGGCTCGTCCACGATGCCGCATAAAGTAAACCCGATTGACTTTGAAAATAGCGAAGGCAATCTGGGCCTCGCGAACGCATTATTCGAATTTTTTGCCCGCAAACTCCCGATATCCCGATTACAACGCGACCTCTCAGATTCTACTGTGGAGCGCACTTTCGGCACAGCTTTCGGACATTCATTTCTTGCCTACACATCCTTACTAAAAGGATTGAGTAAGATTGAAGTGAATAAAGAGAAAATAATTGAGGAACTACTCGAGCATCCAGAGGTGGTGGCTGAAGCTATACAAACCGTGCTTCGTCGCGAAGGTCATCCTATACCCTACGAAGCACTAAAAGCGCTTACCCGCGGTAAAGTAATTTCAATGAAACAGTTTGGTGTATTTATTGACTCACTTGATGTTGCGCCTAAAATTAAATCAGAACTAAAGAAATTCCGCCCGGATAACTACACCGGTTTAGCGAGCAAACTAGCCTAAAATCATGGTTTTGTATTTTGGTGTGAAGCAGTGTAGTATAAGGATATGCTAATGCGCACCACTACCGTTCTAATTCTTCTTTTTTCCGTACTTTTCCTGCCGTTCTGGCTGTCAGCATTAATTGCGTTCCTAGGAATATTGTATTTTCATATATTCCTCGAGGCAGTAGTACTTTTTTTCCTCTCTGACTTGCTGTACGGGGTGGGGGAGCCGAAACTATTTGGCATATATATTGCCTCAACTCTTACTTCTCTCCTTATTTTAGCTATTATTGAAATCCTAAAAAGAAGACTAAAATTTTATCCAGAATAATGATCACAAAAATAGGAAAAAAGAATAGATTGCGAAGTGGAAATTTTCTTGTAGAGCCGGATGAGATTTTTCTCGATTCTAAAAATTTGCAGAAATTCGACCGACAACAATTTGAAGGTAGAATAGAAAAGCCTATACCAAAAAGGACTATCCTGTTCTTGGGAGTTTTCTTTGTAACTTTTTTTGGCATCTTTGGCGTCAGACTGGGATACTTACAGATCGAAAAAGGAGAAGCTTATTTTACAAGAAGTGAAAATAATACTTTAGAGAAAGTTCTAATATTTGCAGACAGAGGAATTATTTACGATCGTAACGGCAACGAGCTAGCATGGAACAAAAAGTCAGAAAATAATACTGAAAAAAAGGCCCTCGACATTCGAGCGTATCACAAGAACGGATTTTCGCATATACTCGGCTATGTCAGTTACCCTGCCAAGGATAGTGACGATAATTACTGGCAAACTGATTTTATCGGCAAAGACGGCCTTGAAAAGCAATACAACGATAAAATAAGGGGGAAAAACGGATATAAAATAGTGGAAACAGATGCAAGAGGAGAGATTCATGGCGAAAACATTGTGAATTCGCCCGAGCGAGGAGAAGACCTGCAAATATCTATCGATGCACGCGTACAGGAAAAACTGTTTACTCTCATAAAACAAACCGCTGAAGCCAGTGGTTTTACTGGGGGAGCGGGAATGATAATGAATATTGAGAATGGTGAAATAATAGTTTCAACTAGTTATCCAGAGTACAACAGCGAGATACTTTCCCTTGGTAAAGATGTTGACACCATCAATACATACCTAAAAGACAAGAAAAAGGTTTTTTTGAACCGCAACACCTCCGGACTTTACACGCCTGGATCGATAGTCAAGCCCTTCTTTGCGCTCGGAGCACTCGCAGAGAATGTAATCGATCCATTTAAAGAAATATTGTCTACGGGATCGATATCAATACCCAATCCTTATTTTCCAGACCAAAAAACCATATTTAAGGACTGGAAGGCTCACGGCTGGACCAATATGCAAGAGGCCTTGGCTGTATCGAGCGATGTATATTTCTACACCATTGGTGGGGGATACGAAGATCAAAAAGGGCTGGGCATAGTCAGGCTAGAAAAATATGCTAGGCTTTTCGGCATGGGAGAAAAAGTGGGCGTCGATTTACCAAGCGAGGCCGGAGGCACTATCCCAAACCCAGAATGGAAACTCAGAAATTTCAATGGAGATCCATGGCGCTTGGGAAATACTTACCATACTTCGATCGGTCAATACGGATTCCAAGTCACGCCTATCCAAATGTTAAGAGCCACTGCAGCGATAGGTAATGGTGGAAAATTGGTCACTCCGCACTTCTTACTTGAGGATGAAGAAATGAAAAAAAAGATAAACATCATCGAACTGGAGAAGGAACAACTAGAAATTATTATAAAGGGAATGCGTGAAGCCGTCACCTATGGGACAGCAGCGTCACTAAATGTCCCATATGTGAAAATCGCTGCGAAAACTGGTACAGCTGAACTTGGTCTTCTTAAAAATAGAGTGAACTCTTGGGTGGTTGGTTTCTTTCCTTATGACAATCCAAAATATGTCTTTACAATAATGATG
Source organism: Minisyncoccota bacterium (assembly GCA_040900015.1). GTDB lineage: Bacteria > Patescibacteriota > Minisyncoccia > Phycocordibacterales > UBA9973 > UBA9973. Next base: position 13,074 of record JBBDZS010000005.1, read on the forward strand.
GAGTCTGGTCCTGCAGTCGGATCCGTAAATGCCTCATCGGTGATGCGCCAATTGCTCGACTATATGTCTATCTACACCCCCGAATATTTTACTCCCTAATACACACTTTGCCCGGCAAATACTATCTTGCATATACTTCACTTATTGATATACTGTACAAATGAACAAAGCAAGGATACTTTTGATTTTGGGGGTATTTATAACCGTCCTTCCTTATTTGGGATTTCCGACTTCTTGGAAAGAAATAATATTTTCTCTCTGCGGGCTAGCTTTGATTTATTTTAGCTATTTACTTTATAAAGAATCTAAAACCAAAAATAAAAATGCGCCTGTCTTTGATAATTTTCTTGAAAACAGCGACTTTAGTGAAAATTAATTAAAATATATGCACGAATTTTGGAAAACCAAACAAAACGCTGGTCTCATACTGCTCATTGCAGGAATTTTTGCCCTAGGAGTAATTGTGGGTGTAGGTAGCCAACCAGAAGTAGACAAAGCAGAAGGGCTTTTTAATAAGGATGGTACAATCATTAGTCGGACAGATTTCGACCCTTTTTGGAAAGCATGGAATATGATTAACGAGAAATCTCCGGACGCGCCCAATGTGACAAATCAGGAGAAATTATTTGGAGCCATTTCCGGATTAGTAAGCTCGCTCAACGACCCTTACAGCGTTTTTTTCTCGCCAGAAGAGGCCAAAATATTCGAGGACGAAATAGCTGGAAACTTCAGCGGTGTGGGTATGGAAGTAGGCATCAAAGACAATGTGCTTACTGTTATTGCTCCACTCAAGGATACTCCCGCCTATAGAGTCGGTATAATGTCTGGAGACAAAATACTACAAATCGACGACACGGTAACCAACAATATGTCAATAGATAAAGCCATCAAACTGATAAGAGGTGAAAAAGGAACTGAAGTTTCTTTGACAATTTTCCGAGAGGGCGAAGATGAACCAAGAGAAATAAAAATTGTCCGCGACACAATCAATATACCTACTTTGGATACAGAGCTTCGCAAAGACGGTATATTCGTTATCAAACTCTACAGCTTTTCTGCGAATTCGTCGGATCTGTTCCGAAATGCCATTCGTCAATTTGCCGAAAGTGGCTCAGACAAACTCTTACTCGATCTGCGTGGCAACCCAGGGGGATACTTGGAATCTGCAGTCGACATTACTAGCTGGTTTCTTCCAGCGGGTAAAATTGTAGTGAGCGAGGACTATGGCCAGAGCAAGGATCAGACGATATTCCGAAGTAAGGGGTATGATTTATTCACAGACCAGCTCAAATTCGTCATCCTTATCGATGGTGGTTCCGCTTCAGCTTCAGAAATCGTAGCTGGAGCACTGCAGGATCATAATAAGGCGGTGTTGGTAGGCGCTCAAAGCTACGGCAAGGGTTCGGTCCAAGAAGTAGCAAAAATTACTGGAGATACACTCCTTAAAATTACTGTTGCAAAATGGTTAACCCCAAATGGCCACTTGATTGAAAAAGTTGGTCTAACACCGGACTATGAAGTAGAGTACACCAAAGAAGATGCCGAAAAGAATCGCGATCCGCAGACAGATAAGGCTGTGGAAATATTATTAAAATAAATGAAAGTAATATTCTTACAAGATGTGCCCCGAGTAGGGAAGAGGCATGATATAAAAGAAATTAACGATGGTTATGCTATGAATTTTTTAATTCCTAGAAAATTAGCTCTAATTGCTACTCCCACAGCCGTATCTGAACTTGAGAAAAGAAAGAAAAATGTAGAGATAGAAAGGGAAGTGCAGATGGATCTTCTTGTGCGCAACCTTGAGGAAATAAAAAATAAAGTTGTGCATATGGAAGGTAAGGCAAATGAAAAAGGATCGTTATTTTCCGCTATTCACAAGAAGGAAATTGTGGAGGCTATGCACAAAGAACATCATGCTGATATTTCTGAAGAATTTATTGTCCTTGAAAAACCGATAAAAGAAGTGGGGGAGTTCGATATTCCGATCTCCATCAAAGGTAAAAAGTCTTCGTTCAAACTAATAGTTTCTGGAAATTAAAAATCCCCTTACTGGGGATTTTTTTGAGTACAGTATTATATAACACTGACCACTTTCTTGACTAAAGTCTTGCCATTAAAAGAAGTCTTGCGTCGAGAGCCAAATTTTACTTTGCCTTCAGTAAGCGAAAATAAGGTATGATCCTTGCCCATCTTTACATTGGTGCCAGCCATTATCACCGAACCCCTCTGGCGGACGATAATAGAGCCTGCCTGGGCGCTGGCGCCATCTGCTAGCTTAGTACCGAGGTACTTTGGGTTGGAATCTCTTAAGTTTTTGGCGGTACCGCCAGCTTTTCTATGTGCCATGTTGTCGTATTATAATTAAATGTTAAAATAATCTAGTAAAGTGAGTATAACCAATCTTATGCAAAAAATCAAGCATTTCCTCGATAGTGAGCAAAGTAAAGACATTTTGACAGTTATAATAATTATTCTGGTTGGACTAGGATCTTTCGGGCTTGGCAGACTATCTAAACAACCTCCCAAGGAGGGCCTTAAAATCGAGTATAGGGGAGTGGAGCTCTCCGGAAACACATTAGAGGCCCTAAACGCCTCAAATATCGTGGAGAACGTTGGTGGCAAGAACTTCTTCGCTTCCAGTCGTGGAACTAAATATTATCCAGTGGGGTGCCAAGCAGGCACATCACTCAAACAAGAAAACAGAATCTACTTTACCACTAGGGAAGCAGCCGAAGGGGCAGGGTATGAGCTTTCTAGCTCGTGTAGATAAATCACAAAGATTATACCCGTGTCGCACAATATATGTTTTGGGTATGGACAATTGCTATACAGCCTATAAATAAAATTTAAGCTCAATAATTGACCGTCGGCAAAGATAACTCTATGTCCGTCGGCTTGCCGTCTCGAAGGCGCTCCATATTATCCACAAAAGGTTCCCAAAAAAGTTCAATCCATATTTCATTCCAAAGATACGACAATGGCTCACGAAAATAGTCATTCCAAAGATTTCGGCTCACTCCCCCGACATAACTAAAATTTTCTTGGCCGGTGGGACTCTCAGCCACAGATTTGACACTAATATCAAAATAACTCAAAACTAGAATGATAATCACTCCGAGCACCAAAACCCCGAGTATGCTTATGCCTCTTTTTGTGTTTTCTCTTAAATTTTTCATAAAATAGGAATTACTGAAGCACACTACCGAAAAATTCTTTAAACCAGGCAATTGTGCCAGATATAGTAAACCCAAAAAATTTCATTAGGAGCAGTGCGACAACGATAATAAATATAATTTGCAGAAATCCACCTTTATTATTTTTCCAATTCATAATGTACTTATATTATAGTTTAGTTTTTGTATGGAGGCAAATAATACATCGGCTCCAAATAAGCTTTTAGAGCAGAAATGGGCTGGACTAAAATTATGCCAGGATATGATTTACTCTCAAAAGAGTCGACTTTTACTCCGCTTGAAACATATACTGAAAAGTGTAAATGTGGGCCCGTAGAAGAGCCTGTGTTGCCGCTATAGCCTATTATTTGACCCCTGGTGACCTTCTGGCCTTCCATTACACTAATCAGCGAAAGGTGTGCTGATGTGCTAGAAAGGCCGTTATTATGTTCAATTAATATCCATTTGCCGAACGATGCCCCCGGACAACATATGTCCGTATCCCCTGCTCCCTTTACTGTACCGTCCGCTGCAGCCTTTACCGGAGTTCCAACTGCGGCCCTAAAATCTACCCCGCGATGATAGCCTCCCCAACGAGGCCCATATGGAGAAGTGACAAATATTGAATCGAGTGGCCATGAAAGAACTCCGGCAGATGGTAATGTTGACGGATCAAGAATGAAACGGAGTTGCGCTTCATAATCCTGCAATTCTTTTTCGAGTGCCTCTCTTTTTGCAATACGATCCTTTAGTAGTTTTTGATAATTAGCTTCGTTATTTTTCGTTTGCGTTAAAAGCTTATTTTTTTCGTTTTTATTTTGAACTACTATTTTTTGCTGGGCTGCAAGTTGAATTTTCAGTCCATCGAACTCATCTTTGGTAGCAACAGTGATTGCCCTGGTGTCCTCAAGTCCTAATTTTGTCTCTTGAAGTCGGACAATTTGTGTTCGGAGTCTCTGGCGGACAGAAGCAATATTATCAATATCATTCCAGACGACTGTGAAATCATCCCCAGCAAGGATAATTTCAAGAATACTCTGGGTCTCAAGCTCGTGAGTCCTCCTGATATCGAGCTTAATTGATTCTTGATTGTTCCGGATAGATTTCTCCTTATTGCCGATATCAGAAGATAGTGTACCGATCATCAGACTAGTTTTCTCTATCTTTTTTTCAGTAACTAAAATATCCGTCGCAAGCTTTCTCCTAGTTATGTCGAGCTCTTTAATAGATCCCGCGAGCGAGCTTTTCTGCTTACTAAGGCTGTTTAACTCGTTTTGATATTTTGCAATTTCAGCTTCTAGTCGGCTAATATCCTGATCTTTCTCTAATATTCTGTTTTGAAGCTCTTCAGCTGTCTGAGCGGATAGGTTTGGGGTAGATAGAAGTAACACAGAAAAAGCCAAAAAGCCGACAAGCCAAAAAGCCGACAAGCTAATTTTGTATTGCATTTTGTAATCTTGAAATTGTTTCATTTTTTCCTAAAATAGATGCGATGGTAAACGGATCTGGAGATTTGTCTTTACCGGAGAGAGCCACTCGAACTGGATGCAAGACCTCGCCTTTAGAGGGCAACATGACAGCTATCTGCATTAATGTATTTTTAACATTTTCGACATTAAATTGATCATCTGGTAAATTTTCCAAAGCGGTAATTGCGACTTTCAGGTTTTGAATTATTTTTTCCGATGGAGTATCTTTAAAAATTAATTTCGTCTTATCATACTCGGGTAGCTTAAAAAATAAGTCCAACTCCCCTGCCCCGATTAGCTCCTTAACATCCCCCCATTTAGAAATCCGTTCAAAAATTATTGGGACGAGTTTGGTAGCAAGCGGGTCCGTTCTCATTTCCTCCGGCATCCAAGCTAAAATATTTTTCTCTATTTCTTCAGGCGACAATTTTTTTAAATGTTCTTTGTTTAACCAGCCTAATTTATCATCACCAATTTTTGCTCCCGCTGGATGTATTTTACTTATATCAAAAAGAGAGGTGAGTTCATCTTTAGTAAACACCTCCTGCTCACCACCCGGGTTCCATCCCATAAGAGCAAGAAAGTTCATCATCGCCTGTGGTAAGTATCCTTCTTTTTCGTATTCTAGTACATCCTTTGCTCCATCACGCTTTCCTAGCTTTTTCTTGCCTTCAATAGACATAACTGGAGGTGTGGTGACAAAAATTGGAGGTTGTACTTCTAGCGCTTCGTATAAAGAAAGGTATTTAGGAGTTGAAGAAATAAATTCTTGGCCGCGGGTCACATGAGTAATCCCCATCTCTATATCATCCACTATATGGGCAAAGTTGTATGTTGGATACCCGTCACTTTTAATTAGGATAAAATCATCTAGTGCCTCAGGACCTGCAGATAACTCTCCCCACACAGCATCCACCCAAGTAAATCTCTTAATTTCAGGAACTTTAAAACGCAGTGGGCGGGAGCCATCCCAAGCTGGCAAACCCTCAGGCCTGTGCTCACGGTATAAAAATGGTCTCTTCAGAACTTCAGCTTCTCTTCTCCAAGCTTCAAGCTCCTCCTGGCTATACGGGTCAGCATAGGCTAAACCCTTTTTAATAAGCTTTTCTCCATAAGATTTATATAAATCTAGCCTCTGTGACTGTATATAAGGCTCAAGAGAGCCTCCAATATCAGGGCCTTGATCCCAATCCATGCCGATCCATTTAAGAGATCTCATTATGTGCTCGATTGAGCCTTCCACTTCCCTCTTTTTGTCAGTATCTTCGATCCGGAGAATGAAAGTTCCGTTATTTTTTCTGGCCCAAAGCCAGGCATATAGGCCAGTACGCAAATTACCGACATGCATATAGCCCGTAGGGCTCGGCGCGAATCTGGTTACTACTTTCTTAACTTCCATACCGTCATTTTAGCATAATTTTTCCGTTTTGAAATATAACAGCGGGATTATTTATTTTTCATGACTTAGAGCCATATCCACAAGCTCTCGGGCGATTTTTTTCGCCGCATCAGATTTATTGAAAGCGTTTGCGTTTTCTGACATCTTTGCCATAAGATTCGCATCATTAGTAATGCGCTCGATCTCCGAGCAGAGAATATTTGCGGTCATATTCATTTCCTCGATAACTGTGCACCCGCCTGCTCTGGCGTAACTAAAGGCGTTCTTCTTCTGATGGTCTAAATTGGTGCGAGTTATCGGTATCAGGATCGAAGGCACACCCCAAGCAGATATTTCAAACAAAGCCGATCCGGCACGCGAGATTATTATCGACGCGGCACCCGAAGCCATCTTCATCGAAAGTGGATTTAGAAAAGGCATGCAGGTATATCTTGTTTTATTGGAATTATCGAGAAGTACCACATCCGACTGGTCTTTCACCATCTTAAAATTCCTAACCCCCGTCTGGTGAATAACTTGGTAATTGGTTACAAGTCTAGGTAGTGCGTCTAGTATTGTGTTGTTTATGAGCTCTGCGCCTTGAGAACCGCCCAATATCAATACCACTGGAATGCTGGACTCAAATTTAAAATATTGCAAAGCTTCTTTGGCGGATGCGGTGTGCTCGATTTCGGTCCGTATCGGATGACCTGTCCAGGCTACAGTTTTTTCTGGAAAATACATAGCCGCTTCCTTAAAGGATACAGCCACCCTCCTGGCAAAACGCCCACCCCAATTGTTTACTCGGCCGGGAGCGGAATCTGATTCGTGGATCATTACCGGTATTCGCAATATCCTAGCGGCAAAAATTACAGGAAATGATGCATATCCTCCTTTACCGAACACCACATCTGGGTAAATTGCGAAAAGTTTATACAAAGCATTTAATGTACCTAGGAACATCCTAAACATATCAGAAAAATTTTTGAGTGAAAAATATAGGCGTCGCTTACCCGCCTTGATTTCTTCGAAGATTAAATCATTCTCAAAAAGCATCTCTTTGTCATATGGTGAATCGGAAATATAGTAAAGTTTTGCGCCCAAGATGTTTTCCTCATCAATTATTTTATTGACCTTCTGAGCTACCGCGACAATCGGGTAAAAATGTCCGCCGGTTCCTCCTCCTGTAAAAACTATTTTCATAATATCAATTTAATTATTGCGCGTCCTCTGAAATTTAGATACTTGCAACACCACTCCTATGGCTATCAAATATATCATCAGCGCTGTCCCCCCATGGCTCATAAATACGAGCGGTACACCGGTAAGCGGAAATACTCCAGTCACTGAGGCGATATGCAAAAATGACTGAAGCGTAATTAGTATAACAATTCCGGACACCAATAGTCCACTAAACACATCAGGAGAATTATTAGATATACGCAATCCGCGCAGTAGAAAAAGGAGATATAAAAACACGGTGGTAAGAGCGCCGATTATTCCCAGCTCCTCCCCTATTACCGCAAAAATCGAGTCTCCTTGGGGTTCTGGTAAATAGCTGAATTTCTGGATGCTCTGGCCGAATCCCCTGCCGAAGGTGCCCCCACTTCCCAATGCTATAAGCGACTGTTGAATCTGATAAGATGATCCACGAGGGTCATCAGAAGGGTTGAGAAATGTCTTGACCCTATTCTGAAGATAGGGAGTAAAAAAAACCAAAGCTCCCAGTGCAAAAGCGGCTAAAACCCCTGTAGCGAAAATATATCTAATTTTAACTCCAGAAACAAAAAGCATACATATACCTGTGGCGGTAATCAGAATAAAACTTTTAGTGTCTGGTTGTTTGAATAAAATGATAGCGATGATCGAAAGCATCAATAAAAACGGCAGAATTCCAAAACGGAAATCACCTGTCTTATTCTTTACCCAGGATAACCAAGCAGCAAAATATATAATGAAGCCAAATTTCAAAAGTTCCACCGGTTGGAAAGAGAAAGGTCCTGCTTTGAGCCATCTCGTCGCTCCTCCATGGCTTAAGCCCAAATCAGGGATGAAGACCGCAGCCGTCAAAATAATAGATGCGAGAAAAATATAAAACGAATACTTACGCCAGAATTTATAATCAATACGCATGGCAAGGTACATCCCTAAGAGCCCCAGACCTAAGCCCAAAACTAACTGGTTGAAAAGCACCGAATAAAATATTTCCTTATTTTTAGCTAGCACTCCGAGTGAGGCACTCACAAACATAGCCACACCCATCGAGACCAGTATCATTACTATTATTAGAAAAAATCTATCAATTTTTTTTGTCTTACTGTTCATTCGGTGTTCATTAATTTTTTATAACTACCGACTGATAATTGCCAAAATTATTCCAATTATCGAAAAAATAACAGAGAGCACCCAAAACCGCATGGTAACTTTATAAGAAGACCACCCTAGTGCCGCAAAATGATGGTGAATTGGAGCCACAAGGAAAACTCTCTTACCCCCACGAAATTTCTTGGACAACATTTGTATTTGCACCGAAGCGGATGAAATAACGAGCGGCATCGCGACTACTGGTAGAATCAGGACAGAGTCAGTAAGGAAGGCCAAGGTGGCAAGAGTTATAGTGAGTCCCATCATACCCGTCTCCCCCATATAAAATCTAGCTGGAGGAATATTGAACCATAGGAAGGCTAGAATCGCTCCTGTGAGGACCCCGGAGAATGCCGCGATGTCGATTTGATTGTTGGCATACGCAATCGCGGAGTACGCAGCAAATATGGAAGCGAGGACTCCACCAGAGAGCCCGTCGATGCCATCTATCACTCCGCCCGAGAATGTAGCAAGGGCTACAATCACGAAGGCAGGTATGATTAGAACTCCCAAGAATATTTCACCACCGAAAGGTATGCTTATAGCTACCATCCCGAGCTTGAAGTAAAACCAACTTCCAATTAAAAGCGCAATGAGCGCAATTAGAAACGCTTTCCATTTGCGCCAAGACTTGTCGTCCTTCGCGAAGCCTCCCGCGCTGTAGATCTGAAGCAAGTCGTCCCACAGACCGACGAGCGAACCTAAAAGCAGAGTAAAAAATGGAATAATGGTCTGGTTACGGCTCAAGAAATTTAATTTCTCTGTCGTCTCTGTGGTAAATATCTCTGCGAGAATAAAAAAAACCAAAGTCGTCAGCAATGTCGAAGTCCAAATTATGATTCCCCCAATCCTCGGTGTCCGAAGCTCATCCAGAGCGTTATGAATCTTCTGAAAATCTGGTATCACATCGACACTTCGAGAATACTTTTTCCACATTTTATATTTGTAAAAAAAGTGAGTAGCAAACGGAGTCAAAAAAAGGCCTAAAAAGAATGCTAGGGCCGTAGGCATGAATATCTTCACTAAGTCCAAATACATAGCTAAACTATATCATTTACAGCTATATTTCAAAAGCGCTTATAGGGGTGTAATAACATAGATACACAATCAAACAAGAAATATTTTGTCGGTTTTTTGATTAAAAGGTTAAAATATGGTATCTTAAAACGGTGCAAAATCATATTATGAAAATCATTTTAGCCTTATTTTTATTAAGTTTTTCTCTCGCTCCCAGCCTCATAAATCCGACAATGGATCAGGCTCAGCAAGAAGAGAATGAAAGGTTAGCCAGGGAGGAAAAGAAGGTGTATCTTATGGGCAGATTCGATCAGACTAAAAGAGAGGATTTTGTGTCTGTGTCCGAAAAATATTCCATGGGTGGCTCTACGATGTACTTGAGAAAAGAAACCTACGACGCATTTATACAAATGCGCAAAGCTGCACTTGAGGATGGAATTACCCTTTCAGTCGCCTCGGCAACAAGAAACTTTGAGTATCAAAAAGGCCTCTGGAACAGAAAATGGAATGGGGTCACATTCGTATCTGGGCAAAATTTGGCGGAAACAATGCCGAATGAACTAGAAAGGTTCAAAAAAATTTTAGAGTATAGCGCAGCTCCAGGCACTTCGCGTCATCACTGGGGTACAGAGATAGATATAAACGGCGCAGACCCTGCGTATTTCGACACCGCTCTCGGCATCAAGGTATATGATTGGCTTTCTGAAAACGCAATGGAGTTTGGATTCTGTCAGACTTACAATAAGAAAGGTGCGAACCGACTGACGGGTTATAATGAAGAAAAATGGCACTGGTCTTATCTGCCCTTAGCGCAAGATTTTACATCCGAATATAAAAATATTATAACTGAAACCGATATTGTTGGATTTCTGGGAGAGGCGGAAGTCCCAAAATTAAATTTAATCGAAAATTATGTTCTTGCTATAAATCCGGAGTGCCTGTAGTGTCCTCTGTCTCTTGTTCGGAAATAGAGGTATTAATCGAAGTATTTACTTCCTGATAATCCGGAAGTTCATCTACTGATTTTACACCCATAAAAGACAGGAGCTCAAAACTGGGCTTGTATATGTAGCGTCTGTTGTCCTTGGGATCCAAGGTTTTCTCCACCAATCCGCGAACAGAAAGCGCTCGAAGTGTGAAACTCGAATTCACTCCTCTAATGTAATCAATATCAGCCCGGTTCGCTCCGTTCTTATATAAAATTATAGAAAGTGCTTCGAGTGAAGCCTTAGAAAGGTCTCTACTCAATTCTTCTTTCTGCAAATCCTCCAGGATCGTAGATGCCTCTGGTGCCGTGCCCAACATCACTTCGTCACCGTTTTTGACCAAAGTCACTCCCCTATTCTTTAGATTTTCCCCCAGGACTAAGATCGCGGAAATTATATCTTCTCTGCCGACTTTCAATATCTCTCCCAGCCTTTTGATAGCCACAGGTTCGTTTTTAAAAAACAATATAGCTTCTATTTTTTGTTCTAATTGCATCTGATTTGCTAGCGCCTAAGACCTAATTATCTATCCATTTCTCCATAATTATATCTCCGTGTTGTTCCTTTTGGGTTGCTTCTATTACACCTTGTCTTACCAATTCCAGCATAGCAAGAAACCCCACAATTACAACCACTCTTTGTTCGCGGGTCACAGGCGCTCCGTGCAAATCTCGAAAGCTGGTTTGGAGTGAACTTTTGATCCTCTCGGTAAGACTGTCAATCATTTCCTCGATACTAAGGACTTTTTTTACCTCCACTTTTGGTAAAAAAACCTTCTTAGGCATACCTCCGAGAACGCCCTTAGCGAAGGTCATCATCGAATCCTTGCTTATCTGATCGTCCGGGAGAAACACAACTAAATTATTTTTCTTTTCTAGTGGAGCAAAAATTATCTGTTCCCCGAAGCTATTTTTGACTTTGGGCCAGAGCGCGCTGTATATCTCGTAGAGTCGCAATCGCTCTTCGAGAACTCTAATGTCTTTTTGCTCATCCTCTGTCAAATCCAGACCAGGTAGAAGTGATTTGGATTTGATCAGAATTAAGGCGGATGCCACCAAAAGAAAACTCGACAGCTCTTCAGGGTCACGATCTTCGAGCCGGCCTATGTAATTTAGATAATCTTCCGTAACTTCTGAAAGTGAGACATCATTTATAAAAAGCTTTCTTTTTTCCACCAAGGAAAGAAGTAACGCAAAAGGACCCTCAAAGTCCTTTGTTTTTATGTTAAAAGTTTCCGTTTCCACCCATATATGCTAACATTTCTTTATGCAAAAGAAAAAGACTCAAAATGTCCGTCTCTCTAAATATATAATCCCGATAGAATATCACCTCGAACTACGACCCGACCTAAAAAATTTCACCTTCTCAGGATCTGAGACAGTTCTGCTTAATATTTTAAAACCCACTAAGTCTCTTACCCTACATTCCAAAGAAATAGACATAGAAACCGCGAGAATAGGAGAAAGTTTTGCAAAAATAAATTACAACATTAAGAACGAAACAACGACTTTTATTTTTCCGAAAGTTTTACCTAAAGGTAAACACAAACTTTCTTTGGTATTTCAAGGAATATTAAACGATAAAATGAGAGGATTTTATCGGAGTACCTACACAGTAAGCGATGAAATTTGCCATATGGCCACCACCCAATTCGAGGCCACCGATGCGCGTCGCGCTTTTCCTTGTTTCGATGAGCCAGCCCAGAAAGCCGTATTTCATGTCTCCTTGTGCGTGCCCAAGGGCCAGACGGCAATCTCCAACACTTTGCCCGTATCGGTCCAAGAACACGAAGCTGGTTTCGAAATTGTAAAATTTTATCCAACCCCAAAAATGTCCACTTACTTGCTCGCTTTCATTATCGGCAATTTTGAGTTTGTGGAATCCAAAACAAAAAGAGGCATCCGAGTCAGGGTATTCACGACTCCAGGAAAAAAACACCAAGCGGACTTTGCTTTGAACTGCGCAGTTAAGACATTGGAATTTTATGAGAAGTATTTTGACATTACCTATCCCCTACCGACCCTCGACATGATCGCGATTCCAGACTTCGCAAGTGGTGCTATGGAAAACTGGGGAGCAATTACCTATCGCGAATCCGCACTCCTGGTAGATGACAGGCTTTCTTCCGCATCCAACAAACAATGGGTGGCTTTAGTCATAGCTCACGAACTCGCACACCAATGGTTCGGCAATCTGGTAACTATGGAGTGGTGGACGCATCTATGGCTCAACGAAGGCTTCGCATCATATATCGAATACCTTGCAGTAGACAAATTGTTCCCCAAATGGGATATTTGGACGCAATTTACCACAAATGACCTCGGAGTAGCTCTCCGACTGGACGCTCTTGCCAATACCCACCCTATAGAAATAGAAGTTCACCACCCTGACGAGATCGGCGAAATATTTGACGAAGTTTCCTATTCCAAGGGTGCTTCGGTAATAAAAATGTTAGCTGACTATCTAGGAGAAAAAGATTTTCGAGATGGTCTGCGTTATTACCTCAAGAAACATAGCTACAAGAACACCGAGACAGTGCATCTTTGGCAGGCATTCGAAAAAGTATCCGGGAAGCCAGTCGCTAATATGATGAAAAACTGGACAGGAAAACCAGGCTATCCGGTAATTAAGGTAAAAATTACTAATAATGAGTTGTCTGTGGTTCAAGAGAGATTTTTCTCTAGTCCTATTTCTAAAACCAAAGCTAAAGGTAAAATTATTTGGCAGGTACCAATACTGTTAAAAAACAAAAGTATAACAGAGAAGCACTTTTTGAACAGTCTTTCACGAACGATACAAATAAAGGGAGATAAATCTTTTGTCAAACTAAATTTTGGCGAAAGCGGATTTTTTCGTACCGCATATTCCAAAGAGCTCCTGGATAAACTGAGGATTCCCGTAGCAAAGAAACTTCTTTCTCCTCGCGATCGTCTCGGAATTATCCGCGACCTTTTTGCCTTGTCGGAGGCAGGAACTATACCCACCACAGATGCGCTTCAGTTTCTCTCCGCTTACAAAAATGAAGATAATTATACGGTCTGGATAGAAATAACGTCCGGCCTCGGTCGGCTGGAGCAAATCCTAGCAAAGACAAGTACGAAGTCTTCTCTTGATAGATACATTTTGAGTATTTTCTCCCCCCTTGCATCGCGTTTGGGGTGGGACGCTAAAAATGACGAAAGCCATGCAGACAGTCTACTCCGATCGCTTGCTATATCACGCGCCGGACGCTCGGGTGATAAAAAAATTATTTTAGAAGCAAAGAAAAAATTTGCTTTAATGCAAAAAGGCGGACATATCAACCCAGATTTGCGCGGTGCCATATACGCTATTGTTGCCTCGTCTGGAGGAATGAAAGAATATAAAATATTGGTAGAAAAATACATAAAAGAATCCTTACACGAAGAGAAGAACCGTATAGGTAGCGCGCTCGGGGATTTCAATTCGGATCGGATTCTATGTCTGACATCACACTTTGCGCTCTCGTCTAATGTGCGCACGCAGGATACTGTGGGTATATTGTCATCAATAGGAATGAACCCTGCCGGCAGAAGCGTCTGGGTAAAATGTATAAAACAAAATTGGCCGACCCTTGTTTCCAAATACGGCGATGGTGGACACACCTTGGGTAGATTAGTTAAGGCAATTTCCGCAAGTGCCGAGCCGGTACATTTGAAATTTTTCAACGATTTTTTTGCCACCCATGACGCCCCCGGAGCAAAACGCTCTATCGAGCAAGTCCTCGAGCGTCTAGACAGTAATATCGCCTGGCTACATCGAGACAGGCGAAATATTGCAAAATTATTAAAATAAGCTTAAAAAATAGGCTTGCTTTGATGTTTTTTTATGGTATAATTTCTATGAATTCGGACCTTTAACATAATTCTTGGAGGCAACAATGAGGATACCCCACATCAACATCTGTGGGTATCCCGGTGCCGGGAAATCCACAGTGGCGTACCTCCTTTCGCAGAGGTACAACACATCGTGGATCCCGAGATACACGACACGCCCACGACGGACTGGTGAAATCGATGGCACTGAATACCTTTTCCTCAGTAATGAGGAGTTCCTGAAGAGGTATAGAGCCAGCGAGATGCTTCCGTGGGATACTGCCGTTGGGACAAAGAAGAACCCCGACGGTACGAAATACCACAGGGGCACACCTAAGCCTGAGTTCTGGCCTCGACCGCCGAAAGACACGGAAATCATACTCTCCGTGTTCGGGACACGGGTCGCACCGGAACTCAAAAAGAAAATCGCGCCAGACATGATCAATATCTGTCTGGTGGGTAGCGAAGCAGTTCTTCTAGGCAGGGTGTTGGAGCGCTTCGGAGGCGATTTCGTAGGTGGCCATTGGGACACAATCCTGAAATATGGCGCGTTGGGAGTCGAGAGCGACTTCGAGCATGTCATTAACACCGACGACTTCGACATCGAAGGAGTCGTACAGCGTGTTGAGATCATCGCGGGCTTCAAGCCCATGCAACTAAATCTGAAACGGCTCTCCCCCTAGGCACGGCCTAGGGGCGGGTCGAAGTTTCGAGGATGTGTATCCTCGCTGATGAGCTCGAAAGAGCGAAAACAAAAATAATTATGGCAAATATTAATTACGAAAAAGGACGACTACTCGATGTTGTAAATGAAAATGATGAATCCGTAGACCTAAAATCAAGAACACTTGTGCATCTTTTGGGGTTGCTTCATCGTGAAGTGCATGTATGGATGTTTGATAAAAACAAAAATATCTTTTTTCAAAAAAGAGGCATCCATAGACCTACTGCTGGCAAACTGGACGCAACTGTGGGCGGACATGTAAACAGTAATGAAAGTTATTTGGAAGCAGCTGTGAGAGAAGCAAAAGAGGAGACAGGAATTTCAGTGTCTTCTGAAGACTTAATTTTTTTGATCAAGCTAAAGAGTATCACTACTCCCCTACTAGATGATTCACTTGGGACAAACAATAATTTTTTTCGATCAGTATATATTTACAAACATCCTATTAAAGAAAAAAAATTAAAAAAGGAAGCGGGAGTACCTGGGGGTGGCTTTGAAAAACTGTCATATGGTAAGTTATCTAATCCAAATGAAAAACCCACTGTAGCATTTTCAAAATATATATTAACCCAAGAGCTTCCTTTGGTGCTAAAATATATTAGTGAAAGCACTCTAAAATAGTCCGTATAGAGTCGCAACTAAGGCTTGCGAAAATATATTTTTGTGGTATAATTGAACAGAAAGTTTGTTCGTCACAATTACTTCCATGGAGCACCTATGATTTTCGACAAAAAGCTTGTCGTCATCACTGGACTTCCTGGATCAGGGAAGTCCACAGTCGCGGAAGAACTGGTAAAACTGCGTCGGGTACATCGGGTGAAAAAGTACAATACGGCACCGATCAGGCCAGGAGAATTCCTTCCGGACCCCGACAACGATCGGATGACGAATGATATATTTCTCTGCCTGCTTAAGGCAGGAGATGTATTTCATCCGACGAAGACGGAGAGGTGGGAAGGATCTGTCCTGATAGAGTACCATCGAGGATACCCTCCCCTCTGGGAGTGGGCACCACCGTCTGCGATCAACGATCAGATCGAGTTCATCCTAGTAGTCATGGGACCACGGGCTGCACTCGAGATCAAGGAGCTCGTGCCGGACGCGCTGATCATTTTCTTGACCGCCAACGACGATGTCCTTAGGGATAGAGTAATGGCACGAGCAGGCATGGACTGGCCGGGACACTTAAAAAAAATCAAGGAGTACCGGCTGATGATCGACCCCGAGACCGGACAAGACTTGGAGTCGAAATTCGAGCATGTCATCGACACAGGCGAAGACGGCCTGAACACATATGACATTGCAAGGAGGGTCGAGGTGCTTATCGGGTACAACCCGGTGACCCTGGAGCTGCGACGCGACAAGCAGCAAGAGCACCCAGACGATCTTTGATCTCCCCTAGACCCGACGTGGTCTAGGGGAGGATCAAAAGTTTCGGGGATGTATGTCCCCGCTGATGAGCTCAAAAGAGCGAAAACTGTTATAATTATAAAGTATGACTGATATAAATTTTGAAAATAACAGACTTTTAGATGTAGTAAACGAAGACGATCAAATTATTGATTCAAAACCCAGAAAGGATGTCCATCGTCTAGGATTATTACATCGTGAAATTCATGTTTGGATGTTCGACGAAAACAAAAATATCTTTTTTCAAAAAAGAGGACTCCATAGAACATCACCAGGACTTCTTGATGTTACAATAGGTGGCCATGTAAATGTGGGCGAGAACTATAATGAAGCTGCTGTCCGGGAAGCAAAAGAAGAAACCGGCATCAGCCTTTCTGCTTCAGATTTGGTCTTTCTAAAAAAATTCAGAGGTACAAACACAACTGGTGATCCAATAAATAGAATAAATAATTTTATAAGAATTTCATACATCTACAAGTATCCAATAAAAGAAGGTCAGATAAATAAAGAAGTTGGCATACCTGGAGGCGGTTTTCAAAAGCTTTCCATTAATTTTCTGCAAAGCCCAGATAAAGAATATATTAACATGTTTCATAAATTTATGTTCAATAACGAACTTCCTTATGTGTTGGAATATCTAAAATGAAAGATTTATCAATCCTACAAAAAATAACACTCTTAAACGAGGCCGCTCCGCAAACCATGGCGGAAGAAGATAATTTTCTAATTTTGAAAAATTTTACGGAGCGAACCTTGAAGATTTTCGGGGCTGACTTTGGATTTGCTTGGGGTAAACTAAACGGAAATGCGAATCATCAGCTAATTTACAAAACTGACAATATACCATTCAATCCGCCAATTACGACAAACAACGAAAGTCCTAATTATGATAGTAATGTAAACGAAAAAAACTACGGACTAGAAGTTACTGAACAAATGAAAAGTTTCTTAGTCATTCCGGTTAGGTATGGTGACCATTCTTATGGAAATATTTACCTATGTTATAAGTACAAAAGAGAGTTTCTGAAGGAAGAGATTGCGTTTACAGAAACAATAGGAAATATGGTTGCTCAAGCAATCACCATCAACTGGCTTGTAGAAAACGGAAATAAAAATCTTCTACTAGCTGAAAAACAAAAAGAAACCGAAATACTACTCGCTCAAGAAAAGCTAAAGACCGAATTTATTGCCAATGCCACGCATGAGCTCAGGACACCACTTGCAATTATGAAAGGTAATGTGGACCTCGCTCTCTTATCTAAAAACGACACCAAGACTATGAAAAGTGCACTCCATGAAGTGGATGGAGAAATAAGAATACTTGCGGACATCTTGAAAGACCTGGCACTGCTCACTTCCTCTGGTAAAGATATAGAAAATATTATCAGACGTTCATCGATCGATGTGCATGAAATGCTCACAAGAATCACAAAAAGACTTGAACCCCTTGCTAAAGAAAAAAACATAACGATGGCGACCACAAAAGAATTCAAGTCAAATCTGAAGGTATTAGGTGATGAAAATTATCTTGACAAACTATTCCTCAACCTCGTCAAAAACGCTATAGCCTATGGCAAGAAAAAAGGTAAAATACTCGTCAGTCTATCGAAAGAAAAAAATATGCTCAAGATTGCTGTGTCGGATGACGGTATCGGGATTTCCAAAGAAGACCTCGCGAAGGTATTTGAACGCTTTTTCCGAGCTGACAAGTCTCACAGTGCCCAAGGCATACATTCGGGCCTAGGGTTGCCTATAGGCAAATGGATTGCAGAAATTCACGGAGGTAATATCACGGCTACAAGCACTGAGGGCAAAGGTAGCACTTTTACTGTCTTTTTACCTATTTATAAATAAGACTTTACTAATCCTTCCTTATTGTATAACCCACTCCCCTTACCGTGTTGATGAGTGGCCTTCCTTTACCACTTATCTTTTTTCGCAAATATCTCATATGAACATTTAGTTCATGATTTTCTTCTTCAAACTCCGGACCCCAGGCTTCGTTGATCAACTGTTCTCTGGTCAAAGCCTCTCCTTTTCTCGAAAGAAGAGCGTAGAGTATTTTATACTCCTTCGGGGTTAGGTTAATTTTTTTACCTGCTTTAGTAACTTCATGCGCCTTAGTGTCAATACTGAGATCGCCAGCTTTTAGTATTATTGCGTCAGTCGTCTTACGGCGCCTAAGGACGGCGCGAATACGAGCAAAGAGTTCGTTCATCTCAAATGGTTTTAGAAGGTAATCATCAGCACCAGCATCGAGGCCCATAATTCGGTCCTCGGCGATCCCTCGAGCAGTAAGCATAATAATTGGAGTATGTATGCCCTTCTTGCGCAAATCTCGACATACGGCCATACCATCTTTTTTCGGAAGCATTATATCGAGAATTATGAGGTTGTAATCGTTTTTTAGCGCTTTCTTAAACCCTTCTTCGCCGTCGAGTGCAGTGTCCACAGTGTAATACTGACCCTTTAGAGCTCGCTTTAATATGTCCACAAGCTTTTGTTCGTCCTCTATTAATAGTATTGTCATAATTAGTAATATACCATCGAAATGATTTGTTCACAAGAGGCAAGTCCTATATTTTAACCTTATTTTTCAATATTAAATTTGTATTAAAGTTATCCACAACTTATCCCTAGCTTTATCCCAACATCAGCACTTTTTGTCGTTGACTTATGCGGGGCTAAAAAGTTATATTAAATATATGTTAAGTTTCGTTAGATTCTTCTGCGAAAAATAACTTAACAGAATCATTAGAAAAATATAAAAAATTATGTTAGAAGAAACCAAAACAACAAATGATATAGAAATAATGGAGATGTGTAGGAACTGCTTTTACTACGAGAACAAAAGCTCTAGCAATTCAAGCTCCA
>JBBDZS010000006.1:0-2083 GCA_040900015.1 Minisyncoccota bacterium
TTCACGCAGGAGAAAGTAGCGAAGTGCGTCCGTGCCGTACCCTTCCACTATCTCCACCGGGCTAACTACATTGCCTATCGACTTGGACATCTTTATACCACCATCTCCAGTAATGAAGCCATTGATAATTATCTGATGGGAATTGGGTAAACCAGCAGCCATAAGCATCGCCTGCCACATGGCCGACTGCTGACGAAGATTATCTTTGCCGGCATACTGAATAGGTGTACCCTCTACCCAGAACTTATCGAATGTTTCCGTATCATTTGGCCAGCCAAGAGTAGAAATATAACTCACCAAGGCGTCGAACCACACATACATCACATGGTCAGCATCACCAGGCACAGGCACGCCCCAGGGCATCTTTGATTTCAGTCTGGAAATCGAGAAATCCTCGAGCCCGTTTTGCACGAAGGCCTTAATCTCGTTGAAACGGAAGTCGGGAATTACGAAATCAGGGTTATTCTCATACAGATCAAGCAATGGCCGTCCGAAAGTGGAAAATTTGAAAAAATAATTTTCCTCATCGATAAATTCTATCTTGTTATTGGGATGAATCGGGCATTGTCCGTCCTCGTTCAGTTCGGAATCCGTCTTCTCGAGCTCACAGCCGACGCAATATTTGGTCTGGTAGGTCTTCTTGTAAATATGTCCCCTCTCATCGCAGCGCTTCCAGAATTCCTGTGCTGCTTTGATGTGCGCCTCGTCCGTCGTACGGATGAAATGCACATCCGGGAAAATATTTAAGAGTGGCTTTAAGGACCGAAATTTTTCCGCATACATATCCACATATTCCTTCACATCCATACCCGCCATCTCTGCCGCCTTGTATAGCTTGGAGCCATGTTCGTCGGTACCGGTGTTGAAGAATACATTGTAGCCCTGGAGGACCTTGGCGCGGGCCACCGCATCCGCACGGACTATCTCCATCGCAAACCCAACGTGTGGATCGGAATTGACATAAGGGAGCGTAGTCGTAATGTAAAAATTATTTTTTTTCATTGGTTGTTCGGGCTAATATTTTATCCTTCTCAATGTCGCTTAAAAACTCCATTACCACAACAGCAGAAGGAATCGCGAGCACCACTCCCCATACACCCCCAAGCTCGAAGCCGATAAGTGCGGCGAGGATAATGACGATCGGAGAAAGACCGACGATTTGCTTGATGATAAGTGGAGCAAAAAGAAAAACTTCAAACTGATGCACGATGAGGTATACCCCGCTTACTGTAAGAGCGCTCGCTATGCCTCCAGAAAGATAGGAGAAGGATACTGCGGGCACAAGCGCGACTAGGATACCATACGGCACCATCTCCATTACTCCCGCGATGATAGCTAGAAGTAATGCATACTGTATACCAAGGAGCGAAAGCACCAGGTAGATCAGGATAGCGACCAAGGCACCTAGGACCACCTGCCCTTTCATCCAGAGTGCAATCTTGCGGCGGGAGCGCTCCCAAAGGCCGACTACATAATCTTCATAAGTAATAGGGAAAATAAGTCGAAGAAAATTCTCAATACCCTTCTCTTGTATCGCCAGATAAAAAGATATGAGCACGATAAAAGCGAGGTTCATAATACTGCCGAAAGCAATGGAGAGCGCGGTGAAGAACCCACCAGAGAGATGGGTGATGAAAGCTTTGGAAACCTCAAGCAGGGAGCCAATGGAAAAGTCCCCACCCAAGGACCGTACGATATCTTTGGCTCCAGAGAAGGAATCGTTTTGGAAATATTCTAAGAATCTTACTCCGGGCACATATGTCGCCATAAATGTAGAGAAATTATAAACTTCGGTGATGAGAAGCGGGACGAAAAGATAAAAGAGCGCCGCCATTATCAGGAAGGACACAACATACAAAATCACAATACCGAAAACTCGCCCGATTCCCCATCTTTTGAAAATAGGAACGGATGACTCGACGAATGAGGCTATGACTATGGAAGTGAGAATAATCAAGACCAAATCCCGAAGGAACCAGATCAGAAATATCCCCAAGGCGACCAAGGCGGCGCGAATCATCGTGCCGGTCGAGATGGAGACGGAAGTATGATGACTATGGTCAAACATAGGATAATAATAGCA
>JBBDZS010000006.1:2183-7194 GCA_040900015.1 Minisyncoccota bacterium
AGGTTGAGCTTCTCGTCCTTAAATATTTCATTTGCAAGTTTGGCGATATCATCCGCAGTCACCGCGCGGATTTGTTTGGCCTTGTCGTTGGAATACTTGATCTCCCGCTTCAAGAGTTCCTGCCCGCCATAAAAGTTAGCGATGTCATCGCTCGACTCCAAAGACAACTTCATATTGCCGATCAGGCATTCCTTTACTTTTTCGAGTTCATCCTCCCCTATTCGCTCATTCTTGATTTTACGACATTCTTCGATCACTGCGGCGAGCACTTCTTCTATTCTCTTATTGTCCACCCCGGCAGATATCTGGAAGGTGCCATGGTCGGTATATGTGTCATTGTAAGTGCGCACATAGTAACCCACACCCATTTCCTCCCGAAGTTTCTGGAAAAGCCTCGAGCTCATACCTCCGCCCAGGATGCCGCTTAAGACGGCGAGCGCCGGATTGTTTTTATTAAAAATATCATATGTGCGAAACGCGAGAACAAAATGAGTCTGGTCAGTTTGTTTGAATTTTACCAGGATTGCTGGCTTCTTCTGCGCTTCTTTGACTTTAATCTTACCAGCTTTCTTACCACCGGGAATCTTGCCAAAAACTCTATTCGCCTCCGCAAGCACTCGCTTCTCTGTAATATGGCCCGCGACTACTATGACTGTGGACTCCGGTAGATAATGCGCCTGCTTGTAGGCTACAAAATCATCGCGCTTCATAGCTAGGACACTCTCCTTGTCGCCAGCGATGTTCCAACCAGCTGGCTGGTCGCCATACAGAAGCTTCATCAGAAGATCGTGCACATGGCGGTGCGGCATATCCTCGTACATATTTATTTCTTCCACTATCACCCCCTTCTCCTTCTCTATCTCCGGTTCTGGGAAAGTGGAATTGAGATAAATGTCGGAAACAATATCAAAAATGCGGGCAAAATGCCTAGATGCACTTTTGGCATAGTAGCCGGTATATTCCTGCGAAGTAAAAGCATTGTATTGGCTACCGATCATATCGAGCTCTTTGGAAATATCTATCGCCTTAGACCTCTTGTTGGTGCCTTTGAAGCACATATGCTCGAGAAAATGGGAAACACCGCTTAATTTCTTGTCTTCATACTTACTGCCAGCCTCCACGAGGACGAGGACGGTCACTGTCGGATTGTCCTTCATCGGTACGCTAACTACCCTAAGTCCGTTTTTTAAAGTTTTCTTATGAAATTTCATTTATATTCTTTCCTGGATATATTTCTTTAGATCCGCGACGAGCACTCTCTCTTGGTTACCAGTATCTCGGTCGCGCACAGTCACCATATCATCGGTCAATGTTTCAAAATCCACCACTATGCACCAAGGAGTTCCTATCTCATCCTGCCTTCGGTACCTTTTGCCTATGTTGCCATTGTCATCCCAGGCTACTCGGCCGAACTCGGCCTTGAGTGGAGCAAAAACCTTTGTATTGGCGTATTCTACGAGCTCGGGCTTGTTCTTAAGAAGTGGTGAAACAGCACAAATAACTGGGGCAATCGAGGGCTTGAATTTCAAAAAAGGACGGACTTCACCGTCTTTTTCTTCTTCGGCATATGAAGACACGAGCAGAGCCAAGATCACTCTATCTAAACCGACAGAAGGCTCAATAACATGCGGGACAATCTTGTCTGTTTTATCTTCATCCACATATTCGAGCTTGTGATTGGTAAGATCAAAGCTGGTTCTATAAGCCAATCCAAAGAGCTCTCTCTGCCCAAACGGAAAATCAAACTCGAAATCGATAGTGCGTTTGGAATAATGTGCCCGATCACTATCACCTACTTCTACTTCATGAACCTTATTCATATCCAAGCTGATTTCCTCCATCCAATCCATCATCTCACCCCTCCAATATTCGAAATATTTTTCCCAGTCTTCTGATCGAATAAAATACTCAATTTCCATCTGTTCAAATTCTCTTTGGCGAAAAATAAAATCGCGCGGCGCTATTTCGTTCCGAAAAGCCTTACCGATCTGCGCAATACCGAATGGAAGCTTGGGGTGAAAAGCATCCACGGTGTTCTTGAAATTTACGAAAATTCCCTGGGCCGTTTCGGGACGGAGATAAGATATTGCGGATTCTTCACCGGCACCTACTTGCGTCTTGAACATCACATTGAACTGCCTACCGTCCTCGGTAGGATCAGAAAATCCAGCCACATGGCCAGAAGCTTCCCAAACTTTTGCGTTCATAAGTATAGCGGCATCAATACCATACATATCCCGTCTGCTATCTACGAATTTCTTCCACCAGTTCTGCTTGATATTGTTCTTAAGAGCGACGCCGAAGTGTCCCCAGTCAAATGTCCCCGCGAGCCCTCCATAAATTTCCGAGCCTTGAAAAATAAAACCTCGCCTCTTGCAGAGCGAAACTATCTTCTCCATCAGTTCATCTTTTTCTTTAGGCATATTTATTAAAAATTAATTACTCCACCACCCTGTCTCCCCCCGCAGGGAAAGCTGGATCGCTCGAGAGTCGAGTCGATAACGGCGGTTTGGCGAGCCTAATGTCCACATTAGCAAAATCATCGTGGCCAGTCAAAACGACCTCATTGATAATAATGGGCGAAAGTCCAAGCTGGGAAAGCGAAGGAGAGATAGCCACTTTGAAAGCGACTTCTTTGGCTGCGGCGTTGAGCCCGGTACCTTTGGGAATACTGCCTATATTCCAGACTATTTCCCGGGTGGAAGAATTGTAAGATAGATCGGCAGAAGTAGGAGAAATATTGCCCACGAACCGCATCCATGCAGGCAGGCTAGAACGAGCAACTGCTTTGGATATATTGTTGGAAGTGTTGGCCAGCGACCAGACTATAGTATAAGTGGTCTCAGTCTCCACCTTGGGTGGAATCGGTCCTGTATTCTGAAATGGACCAGAGAAATAAATTGCCTTGTTGGTAAGTGCGACATCGGAAATTACCTTTATTGTTTTCTGTTCGGAGTTGTTTAGATTCTCCGTCTCATATCCTTCCACCGCTTGCTTACCCGTGATCGAGATATCCACACGAATGGTCGGCGAGGAAATTATACCTGAGCCAGAAAAAAGAGATGCGGGTGACATAGAAAATGCAACTTCGCCCCGATCTCCGGGGTTTACGGAAGCGAAACGACTGGTCGAATTTTTATCCCAAATTATGGCGTCATTGAGTGAATCGTAAAAGCCACGCTCGGCAGAAATACTCTTCTCGTCGACAGCGTTGCCTGAGATTTTGGCGCGAATGACCAGATCATTGACCCTGGTGTCCATATTGTTCGCCCAGCGTATTTCCCCTGCGATGTTACCTTTGGAATTTACCGCATACTCACGCTGGTACACGCCGTTTATGTACAAACTCGCTTCGATTGCCGGCCGACCTATCTGAACTGTATGGCCGAGAGAATTGAAAACCACATCAATGATAGATTTATCTTTGCTGGACTGCGAACCACTAATGATACGAAATGTTTTCTCCTCTCCATCAAAAACATCAATCATCTTGCCTATGATGGAAACATTCTTGGAGGCTCCTGGCGCTAGATCACCCAATTCCCAAATATTATTTCCGAGTGACGGAGCTGGATTCGAAGAAACAAACTGAAAGCCGACAGGGTAATCCACCTTGATCATCGTTTTCGGCATAACCTCAATCGAATTAAGAGTGGCTTTGATATCTAGAGTCATATCCTGATTCGGACTGATCGAAGCAGGCGCAGTGACTGTGATGTCGATAGGGGTGGAGCTGATGTTGACTTCGTATATGATTTCTTTGATAAAGATAGCGTTCGAGCCCTCGACACGATATTCGAGAGTTATCTTGATGGGGCGGACGCTGCCCTGCTCACCGAAGAGCACGACTTTGACATGTTCGTTTCTTACCGAACCGGGAGGAATAGTCCCAAGGGAAATACGATTGCGCTCGGTATCGCTCATTGAGCCGTCAGAACTCTTTGGATATTCCAAAATCAAGTCCACTAGCTCGAGCGCGGAATTATTCTTATTGGCAATGCTGATCTGAAGTGGTAACTCCTCGCCACCTGCGGCGAAGGTATTGCCGATGACCGAAATATCGATATTGTCGTTCGACACTATATTACCGCCGAAGAAAAACATATAAGAGCCGTAGCCTAGTGTAATCAGGAAAAATATAGCCGAAAAAATAAAAAACTTCTTGAATAATGATGTCTGCATAAAAAACCTAGCTCCGAGGTCGGCGCCAACCTGGGCCTTACTGCCCCAGGAATCTCTGATTTCTCCGGATTCTAGCCTGGTAAACCTGTCGTGGTGCGCAGGGCGAGCTTTGTAACTTTTGGAAAACAGCTTATTCTTCAGATCTTCGATTTTATTTAGCCTTGTCGGGTCATTTAGTGACATACATAGAATTGTATCATCTCAGTGTAAATTTCCGAAATATTTCTGAACAGACCTAGTCGAGCATTAGAGATGAGTTTCACGGAGGGCCTTGTTTATGTGCGAAAGTATCACACTTCGTGATTTGGCGACCTCAAAAGCGAGAGCGGACTCAAATGGAGATTTGATAAGATCCTCGAGCGCATCACCTCCGCCGATATAGCCTAAATTGGAGAGGATGCGGAGAACTAAGACAATCTCGATATTGCGCGCTTCCTCCGCGCTTTGTGTTTTCTCAAGGACACCCAGACCTTGTACTACATCCATGAAAAGAACCTCGTTCGGATCCTCGCCCGCAAGTAAGCGCTTGAGTAGTCGAGCGACGCTCATATATACAGCTAAGGCAAGTTTGTTTTGAGTAATTTGTTCCAATGTATCGGTCTTAGATGCACTGGTAACCCGCCAAAAATCTCTGCCTCGTACCAAATCCACTTTGAGATGCGCAAAGTCTTGGAGAACAAAGCGGAGCTTGGAAGACATTTTGCGGACACCTGCAGCCGAAGCGTAAATGAGCCCCAAATCACGAGTGAAAATAAAAAATATCTTCCCCGCCTCACCATGATTCCTACTCCCTAGTATTATGCCTTCGGTGTGATAAATGTGATGCATT
>JBBDZS010000006.1:7294-31806 GCA_040900015.1 Minisyncoccota bacterium
CTAATTTTAAACTCGAGTTCACCTATTTTGACTTCTTCGCCGCCGCTTGAGCCGAACTCAATCTTCTGTGCAAGCACTGTCTTTCTCATTTCGGATTCGAATTTTTCCACCAGCTTTCTGCCCGCCTCGTCGGTATCGAAGTAAATATTTACCGGATCGCTAGGAGTGAGACCGAGAGATTTGCGCATATCCTGTACTCCGCGCACGAGCTCACGATAATCCCCCTCCCGCTTGAGATCTTCTGTGATTTCGGTATCGAGCATTACCTCGTTTTCTAAATTATTATTGTTTCTTAACTCTTTCACATTTATTTCATCTTTTATGAGCTCTACATACTCAGATTTCAAACTAAAATTCTTAACCTCTAATTTGGCAAGTGGCTGACGAACTCGAATTCCCGCTTTCTGCCGAGCTTCAAGTCCTAGAGTTACAATTTCTCGAACTTCCTGCATTTGTTTAATCACATCCGTCTTACCAAAAGAAAACCATCCCCTCTCCGCAACCGGCCAGGATTCTAGATGCACGCTCTCCTTGTCATCTTCACTCCGAAGCTTCCTCCAAATATCTTCCGCAGCAAAAGGCGCGAAGGGTGCGAGAAGCTTCGCAAGTGTTCTGAGCACAAAATACAAAGTCTGTTTGGCATCTTTGTCCCCTTCTTTTATGCGCTCGCGGGAGCGACGCAAATACCAAGTCGATAAGTCGCCGACGAAGTCGCGGATGGCACGAGTCGGCTCGAGAAGCTTGTAGTTATCCAAATTTTTTGTAGCGAGCTCTGTCAGTTCATCCAAACGGGCAATTATCCAAACATCTAGAATATTTTTCGAATTTGGACGATTTGATTTTTCTACTTCTTTCCCTCGATATAACTCGTAGAATGCTAGTATATTGTAAAGCAGACCGAACACCTGTTGATGTAAAAGGACGACTGTCTTCTCGTCGAAATTCTTGGACTCACCGGGTTGATTTACGGAATACATCCAGAGCCGTAAGGTGTCCACGCCATATTTATCCATCGCCTCGAACGGCTCGACGATATTTCCGAGAGATTTGGACATCTTCTTGCCTTTGGCGTCGAGCAGGTGCCCTAAGCAAATAACATTCTTGTAAGCTTTGCCTCGCCCCATAAGTATACCTACCGCATGAAGGGTATAAAACCAACCACGAGTCTGGTCTATCGCCTCGGAAATATAATCCGCAGGGTAGCCTTTGCCTTCTACCCAGTTTCTGTTTTCAAATGGATAATGATCCTCTGCAAACGGCATACACCCAGAATCAAACCAAACATCCATAACTTCCTTGATCCTTTTAAGTGGAGTACCATTCTCATCTACTAGCTCTATATCGTCGATGTATGGCTTGTGCAGATTGAGCTCGAATGACTCGTCGTGGGGCAGAGGCACGAATGGCAGCTCGCGCACTTCGGCGTTGTCGAATTTTTTGAAATCCTCGACGAAGGCAATGCTGTTGGGAATTTTGTAATCCTCTTTATTGGGTAGGTAAAGTCCGGCCACGACATAAAACAACCAAGCCGGAGCGCCGTGAGTCACAAAAAGAATATTTTTGCCCTTGTATTTGGATTCTATTTCATACAAACAAGAACCGATGCGCGCCACGACTTCCTGGAAAGAATCGCCTCCTAATATTTTGCGCTCAAACCAGTCCGCACCAACATTGGAAACATGGCCGTGATAGTCGTGCCAACTTTTACCATCTAGCTCGCCCGGGTTTAGCTCCTTGAGCCTCTCGTCAT
Source organism: Minisyncoccota bacterium (assembly GCA_040900015.1). GTDB lineage: Bacteria > Patescibacteriota > Minisyncoccia > Phycocordibacterales > UBA9973 > UBA9973. The sequence goes on from JBBDZS010000006.1 coordinate 9,045, forward strand.
ACAAGACAGCATCTGCGCTCAACCCTAACTCTGCCTGGACGAGCTCCGCCGTCTCTCGAGTCCGAGCGAATGGCGAAGAAATAATGAGGTCAATTTTATTGGTCGCCAGATTTTTCGCAGTTTGGCGCACTTCTTTTATTCCCTCTTCGGTCAAATGGTCGCCCGCTTGGTCTTTGTAGCTAATCATATCTCTCTTATTCCATTCACTCCCGCCGTGACGCATAATTAGATATTTATTTCCAGATTTCTTGCTGTATTTCTTGAGGGTCTCGATAGAATCTATGACAATCTTCTTGCCGTTCTCTCCCTCCCAGATAGGAAGTGGAGTCCCCCAATAACGCTCGCGAGAAATCGCCCAATCCTTGATCTCCCGTAGCCACTCCCCAAATCGCCCGTCCCTTATATGAGCCGGCTCCCAGTTGATTTCCTTATTCTCTTTTATCATTTCCGCTTTTATCTTCGGGCTCGACATACGAATATACCAGGAATCCCGAGCGTAATATATGAGTGGAGTTTTGCAACGCCAGCAATGGGGATAGGAGTGTTCGTATTTTTCTTTTTTGAAAAGTAAGCCACAATGCGCCAGGTCTTTAATAATATCCACGGCTACATCTTCGTCTTTAACCATTCTACCCGCGAAGATTCCCGTGCCTTCCAAAAATCTGCCGTCTAAGCCCACGAGATGATGCTTGGGTAAACCCAACTTGGTGCCCAACACGAAGTCGTCTTGGCCGTACATCACGGCGGTATGCACTACACCCGTACCGTCTACAGTAGTGACAAAGTCCGCTCCGTAAACCTGAAATGCTTTTTCTAATTTCGGCCTTTCGGTTTCGGAAATAATTTCTTTTAGAAACGGAAAAAGAGGCTCGTATTTGAGGCCAATCAAATCCTTACCCTTCATCTCTTCCACGATTTCGTACTGCTCCATTAAAATTGAAATCCTTTCTTTGGCTAAAATAAGTATTTCGTTTTCGGACTTGACCTTTACATAATCAATATCTTCGCCTACCGCCAAAGCAACATTGCCCGGCAAGGTCCAGGGAGTCGTGGTCCAAGCTAGCAAATATGTAGGGGTAGAAAAATTCCCATCGCGGAAGGTTCCAGCTTCGCTGGAGGAAGCGGGCGAATTTTTCTGCCCTGAAATAATTTTGAATTTCGCAGTCACGGACAAATCTTTGACATCCTCATAGCCTTGAGCAAGCTCGTGAGAAGAGAGCGCAGTGCCACAACGAGGACACCAAGGCACTATCCGATAATCCTTGTAGAGCAAACCTTGGTCGTCAACTTTCTTTACCACATTCCAAACAGACTCGATGTAGTCATTGTGGTAGGTGACATACGCATTGTCCTGATCCACCCAGTAGCCGATGCGTTTGGTGAATCTGTTCCAGACATCCAAATATTCCCAAACATTTTCCTTGCATTCTTGATTGAATTTGGCGATGCCGTATTCTTCGATTGCTTTTTTCGAATTTAATCCGAGCTTTTTTTCCACTTGGAGCTCCACCGGAAGACCATGAGTGTCCCAGCCTCCCTTCCGGCGCACATGAAAACCACGCATTGTTTTGTACCTAGGGATAGCATCTTTGAAAGCGCGAGCTTCGAGATGGTGGATACCCGGCTTACCGTTTGCTGTCGGCGGACCTTCGTAAAAAATAAATTCTTTCCTGCCCTCGGAATACTCTAGCGATTTATCGAAAATTTTGTTCTCTTTCCAGAACTCTAATATCTTTTCTTCTCTTAGTGCGGCATCGCTTTTTATTTGTTTTGTTTCTTTATCCATATTTTTAGTATTATAAATTACATCTTCTCCGGAGTTTCGATGCCGAGGAGATATAGGCCTCGCTTCAACACGAAAGTAAAAGCGAAAGTCAGGGCGACTTTGTAGGGGGCGGTTCGATCGGACTTGTCGGCGATAAGGTTGTTGCCATAGAAACTGTTGTAGGCTCGGGCGACCTCTATAAGATAATTAGTAATATGGTGCGGTTCGCCTTCTTGGCTCGCGCGTAAGACAACTGAATGAAATCTAGAAAGTAGCTTTTCTACTTCGAAAGTTTGCTCTGGTAATACAGAAAACTCCGGCAAAATATTCTCCTGCTTCGCCTTCTCGAGCACCGAGTAAGCCCGAGCATAAGAATATTGCAGGTACGGGCCGGAGTCCCCTTCGAATGAAATAGATTTATCGAAATCGTAAATAATGTCGCCACCGATAGACTGCTTGAGTATGGAATATTTGAGCGCGGCAACGCCAACTTTGGAAGCCACCTCCTCACTCTCTTCTCTAGAAAAACCACGCTCCTTGATGCGCTCCAATATCGATGCCCGCACATCGCGAATCAGCGACTCGCCAGTGACCACATTGCCCTTCCTCGAGCTCATCTTACCGGACGCGAACCTGAGCATACCATGGGTAATATGTCGCATCTTGCTTTCGTACTCGGGATGAATTATAGAAAGAGCCTTGGCAACTACACGCATATAGTCCGCCTGCTCGAGAGCAGTAACTACGATAGATGCATCCATTTTTGGCAGCGTCGCAAACTTCTCTACGGTGAGCCCTAGTTCTTTGGTCTCATATGTGGGCAAGCCTTGGGATGTAATGAAAACTCGGGTGTGAAGCTTGGGGTCGTAGTCTTCCGCCTTAAACACTATGGCACCGTCCGACTCGGAGAAAACCTTGCCGATATGCTCCTTCACGATACGCTCCCCGATCGGCGCCATCTGGCTCTCGAGAAAATAATAATCGAACTTAGTACCCAGAACTTTGTACAAATCCTCAAATGCCTCCATCGTGACTTTAAAACCCCAATCGTAAATTGAGTTTATCTCCGCATCACTTCGATCGTAGACCTTCTTATTAATGACATTTATTTCTGCCTTAGAATTTTCATCCGTCTCGTAAGCATCCGCGCCGAGAGCATAGGCCTTGCCGATATTGATGGACTGCTCGATCAGAGTCCCCGACTTATCCTGCAGCGTCGCATTTTTGAGGAGCCCCCAGATGGCTCTAGCCACATGCATACCCACATCGCCTTGATAATTTGCTCGAAACACTTCTGCTCCGGAATTTTCTAAAATTCTAGATATGGACTCGCCGATGACGTTGGTCATCAGATGGCCGATATGAAAAGGCTTGAAAGGGTTCGGGTCGGTGTATTCCAGCATTACTTTCTTGCCTTGCATCAGACTATTTTTAGAAAAATTCTTGTTGTTTAATATTTCTTCCAGACTGCCTGCGAAATACGCCCGAGGCAAATAAAAATTTATGAAGCCCGAGCCGGCAACTTTTATATCCGCCATTGCGTATTCTTTGACTTGCATAGGCAGAATAGTCGCCACTATCTTCTCCGCCAGTTCACGGGGATTCATTCGGAGCTTCTGGGCATAGACCATAGCGACATTGGTAGAGTAGTCCCCGTTCTCCGGATTTTCTGGATATTCCACAGCAAAATCCGCGCCGGATATATCTAGCTTTTCGAGCGCCTTCGTTATCAGTTTTTTTATATTATCTTTTGTCTCCATCGCCTTTTATCGCTCCCCGCTCCTTGCGAGACTTGAGTTTTTCTATATTCGTATCTGCTATATCCCCAAGCTCGAGCCCGAGATCGTTCGCCAAAACAGAAACATACCAAAGGACATCGCCGAGCTCCTCCTTGAGCGCCTGCCTTCTCTCTTCGCTAAGCTTGCCCTCTCCGTCATCTCCGCGGAGCCATTTCTTTATCTTACCCAGAACTTCTCCAGTTTCGTTGCCCAAACCCAAAGCAGGATAAAGTATCTTGTATTTCTCATCATGTATAGCCGTTTCTAAGGCTTTCTTTTGATATTCGTTTAGTTCCATATGCTAATTATATACTAATATGAGTAAGTCTACGTACTTGTGAAAATCCGGAATAAATATTTCCGGCTTTTCATCCACTAATTGCTTAAATTCACTTGGAGAACACCATCGTATCGCCTCAACCTCGTCGTCTTGTTTTACGAATGGATAATCATGATCAATCACTGCGTTAAACCACTGAGCAAAATGTTCGTGAACAATGGATATACGTATCTTAGGACCGGGCGTTAGTTTGAGGTCTTTTAGTCCGATTTCTTCCTCCGCTTCCTTGATAATATTTGATTCATAGGTTTCTCCTTCTTCAACCGTGCCGGCCACCGCCGGACCCCAGAGGCCGGCGTGCGTCTTTTTATTTAACGCTCTCTGCGCCAGAAGAATATTCCCTGCGGAATCGGTAAGCCAAAGGCCCGATACACGAATAATATCTTTAGGGTTCCTGTCCGTGCGATCCTTGTATCCAATTATTTCATCTTCTTCGTTTACGATTGGAAGTCTCATATTTTATGTATTTAAATTATATATCTTCTTGTCTTAAAAACCAATTTAGCATTTGTCAGCGATAGCAGGTAAATGCTATTATAATTAAATGCTGTCGAGAAACAAAAGGGTGGGAGGCACTCAAAGAAAAATTCTTTTGCTTTTAGGTGCTGGTCTAGCCCTAGGGTTGACCCATTCCCCTAGAAGACAGTGGTGGATCTTAAAACAGATACCGAAGGAATGGGCAAATGCTGATCGTCAAATACTGGAAAGAGCGATCAATTCTCTCTATAAATCCCATTTATTAACTGCAAAATATCACAAGGACGGTACTGCTACTTTAATTTTAAATGAAAACGGAAAGAGGGAAGCTTTAAGATTTAATATTAACGATATGAAGATCCGAAAACCTACAAAGTGGGATAAAAGATGGAGAATTGCTATGTTTGATATTCCAGAAAAACTTAAAAAAGTACGGGAGGCTATTAGATTTCACTTTAAAGAAATTGGTATGGTTGAGTTTCAAAAATCTGTGTTTGTATCTCCGTACCCTTGCGACAAAGAAATTGAATTTATCTTAGAATTTTATAACTCTAGAAAATACGTGCGCTTCATACTGGCTGAGAAAATAGATAATGGGTTACATTTAATGAAGAAATTTGGTTTGACCTAGTTTAGCATTTACTAGCGATCGCTTCTAAATGCTTAAAGTGGGTTAAAGGTTCTAATGTCTAATTTGAAAATGTTTAATAATCATGTCTGCAACCTTTTTAGCAGAAATTTTGGTATTATTTATCTCTAGATTATTTTTCACAGGAGCTGGTGTGTTCCAATCTCTGGTATCTAGGAATTCTTTCATTGTCTTTTTGTCTCTCAGTTTGTGAAAATTCTTTCTGGATTTGCCAGAAACTCTCTTTAATAGCTCTTTTTCATCAGCGGTTAAATACACGAAACATGCCCGGCCGCCCCGGGATTCGATTATCGATTCAACTTTTTTCATATATTTTGGGTCCGTGATTCCGGTCTGAGAAACCCAATCTGATGTATATGCATGAGTAGTGATAACATTTATTTTTGCTTCGGCTGCAGTTTTCAATATAAGCAGCCTCATATCAATAATAAGTTTGTCTAAATGAAAATCACCCCTATCAAACAATTGCCTTGCTAAATCGTGCGTATGGTGATTATGAAAAAACCTATAATTTAATTTCTTATGAAGCTCTGTAGCCACACTGAATTTACCGACGGCTATTGTTCCGTAGATTATTACAACGTTAAAAAGTTTCTTATTTTTTGATAATTTTTTTGATTTTTTCATATATCTCTTTGTGAATTTCTGGGCGAGTCTTTAGCGCATTGCCCTTCACACATTCTATCTTTACCCAGTTCTTCTGAGTCTTCGCAAGCCAAAGAGCGCTCTTGCGGGAGTTTTCCAAAAAGTTAGCGTCCTTCTCGTGGACATCCTGCTTCTTTTTGCCCAGGTAGCTCCGCTTGCTCTCTTTATTGCGCCCTCGGATAAGCCGGAGGACTATGGGGACGGGAACGCTAAGATAAAACACGACATCTGGCTTGGGAATTTTGAACACTTTATACTCCATCTCCGCCAGCCACTTGAGGAAATTCTCTCTTTTTTTAGTATTCGCTATCTTTCCCCCCTGGTGGATCTGGTTGGCACTTGCGTACCTGTTGGCAATAACTATATTGCCCTCCTTAAGCCACTTCTCGATCTTACCGCTAGATTCAAATCTATCAGCCGCGTACAGCACGGAGGCTATCTTCGGATGCACTTTGACGAAATTATAGTACTGCTCGGAAAGGCAATGTCCGATAAACTTTCCGAAAAAATTGGAATAGTAATCCGGAAAATCCACCACCTTGACCTTCCTGCCATCCTTCTTGAGCTGGCTCACCAACAAGTCAGTCTGGGTGGCCTTACCTGAGCCATCCGTTCCGTCTATTACTATCAATTTTCCCCTTTTCATTACTATCTAGAATAGCAGAAAAAGAAGGAAATAGAAAATTCAAAAAAACTTCTTTATTTTACAAATATTTCTCAAAAACCTCAATTATACAAATCTCTTAGGTATCGGGAATTTTTTGGCTAGTTTTTTAATTTCTTTATGCACGGATTCTTTTACCTTCTTGTCGTCCTTATTCTTGAGAACTTTGATCATTAGCTCGGCCACTTGCTTGCACTCACGTTCCTTAAATCCTCGGGTGGTAATGGCCGGAGTTCCGAGGCGGATACCGGAAGGATCAAGTGGTTTCCTGGTGTCCCCGGCAATCGAGTTCATATTAAGGGTAATTCCCACTTCGTCGAGGACAGTCTGCGCCTCCTTGCCAGTTACTCCGAGCGAGCCGTAGACGTCGGCTAGGATAAGGTGATTGTCGGTGCCCCCGCCTATCATTCGAACCTTGTTCTTCTTGAAGACCTGTTCCATCGCTTTAGAATTTTTCAATATTTGTCTGGCGTAAGCCTTGTATTTTGGAGTAAGCGCCTCGCCGAAAGCTACCGCCTTGGCGGCGATAGTGTGCATATGTGGACCACCTTGGATGCCAGGGAAAATAGACTTATCGATCTTCTTGGCTATTTCTTCATTTTCTCTGGTAAGTATCATTCCCCCGCGCGGACCGCGAAGGGTCTTGTGTGTGGTGGTGGTAATAATATCAAAGCCGTCATCGAAAGGATTGCGGAGCACACCCGCGCCTATGAGCCCAGCGATGTGCGCCATATCCGCCATAGTGATGGCACCGACTTCGTGAGCGATGTCAACAAATTTCTTATAGTTCAAAGTGCGCGGATAAGCAGAGAAGCCAGCAATGATGAGTTTCGGCTTGTGCTCTAGAGCAACCTTGCGCATATCTCTGTAATCGATCTCACCCGTGTCCGGATTTTTCATTTTGTAAGTGACAAATTTATATATTTTGGCCGGCAGAGTCATCGGATGCCCGTGAGTGAGGTGCCCGCCGTGCGAGAGATCCATCCCCATAACTATATCTCCAGGATTAAGGAGTGCCGCATATACCGCCAGGTTTGCCGGTGCACCAGAGTGCGCTTGCACATTCGCAAATTTGCATTTGAAAAGCTTGCAAGCTCGGTCGATCGCTAAACGCTCTACTTTGTCTGTCCATTCTTGCCCGCCATAATATCTGCGACCAGGATAGCCTTCGGAATATTTATTAGTAAAAACCGAACCGTTAGCTTCGAGCACATCGGCGGAAACATAGTTCTCGGAAGGTATGAGCTCGAGCCCCTCTCTTTGCCTCTTCTCCTCCCCTTTTATCAACTTTCCTATTAGTTTGTCTTTCATTAATTCATAATATCACACATTACTTACGGAAGGAAAAGGTCTCTTGTACACCGTCTGACTTCATAATTATAGTGCCCAATCGGTCGGTCCGCAGGATTTCGACACCGAAAGAATCGAGCAATTCCAGCACTTCCTGGTGGGGATGGCCATAACTGTTGTCCTTGCCACTTGAAATGAGCGCATATTTTGGAAGAACGGTTTTGACAAGATTGTACGACGAAGAAGTACGCGAACCATGATGGCCGACCTTGAGGACATCGCTCCTCAAAGCAGGAACTGAACTGTTGGCAAGTATAACCTTCTCGGACTCCAAACTACTATCGCCAGTAAGAAGTACTGTGGTCTCGCCATACACCAACCTCGCGACTATGGATCCATCATTAGTCTCCCAAAGCGATACATCCCGATCCGGAAATATGATTTCGATCACCGCTCCGCCACCTAAATGGAGAAGCATCCCCCGTCTAGCGAGAACGCTCGGAATATTTTTATTTTTTATTTCACCTTTCAAATTTTGATAAACTTTCGAATCACTAATACCACCGGACTCTAAAAATAAACCTACTTTATAATCTTTGAGCACATCGCCAAACCCTCCGGTATGATCCTGGTCCGGATGAGTAGCTATGAATGCATCCAGACTACGGTCAAAAAACGGCATCATTCGGGAAAGTTCGCCTAAGATCTTGCGAGGAGGCCCTGCATCTATGAGTACCTGCACTCCAGTCGGCGACTCGATAAAAATGGCGTCGCCTTGGCCGATATCTAGCATAGCCACCGTGAGCATCCTCTCAGAACTTCGGAAATCAAGATAGAAAATAAAAATTACAGAAGTTGCAAGCAGAAGAGTAAAAAGGGGTAGACTGTATTTTTTCAAATACCCGAACATGGTATAATATTAGCATGATTAAATACGAAGAACAGAAATTTAATATAGGAACTCTCAAAGGCATCTCCGCCAAGAATATCGAGGAGCATCTAAAGCTGTATGCCGGCTATGTAAAAAATGTTAATTCAATTTTAGAAAAAATCCCAGAATATCAGGGTTATTCCAAAGAAGATCCCTTTGCCCCTTATGTGGTAAATGAGCTACACAGGAGGTTTAGCTTCGAGTACAACGGTATGAGAAATCACGAATACTATTTCAAATCTCTGGAAGGTGGGCCAAAACGGGCACCAGAAGAAAGTGCGCTTGCCAAATTAGGTATGGAAACATGGCCAAGCTATGAAAAGTGGCTGGAAGAATTTAAAGCTCTGGCTCTTACCCGCGGAGTTGGTTGGGCGATGCTCTATTACGACCCAAAGGCAAAACGCATGCTGAACGCCTGGGTAGACGAACAACACCTAGGCCAGTTGGCTGATTGTAAAATCATCCTTGCGCTCGATATGTGGGAACACGCTTTCGTTTATGACTACCCTACTTCGGAGAAGAAAAAATATGTGGACGCATTTTTCGATAATTTAAACTGGGAAGTAATTGAGGAAAACTTCAAGAGGGCTCAATAGTTTTTTCAGTAAAAAATTCTTTCATGCTTCTGCCAAAAAGTCTATATACAAAATAGGCATAAATTATTATTACGAGCCAGAAAGGAAAATCCGGCACAGTAAGCGCGGCGAATGGAATATTGGCGAGCGTGTCCACCACTCGGAGCTGATAACCTAGAAGTATTGATGCAAAAAAACCTACTGGCACGGAAAGTGCATACCAAATAATCCCAAAAAAACCGGTCAAAAACCCGAGAAGCATAATCGGCGGAATAAAAGGCAGAATGAGCATATTTGCAGGAAGAGCCACCAAAGATAAATTGCCCATCTTATATAAAATAAAAGGAAGCACAAAAATGTAAGCCGCCGTGGTGACCGCCGCTATGTCCCGCAGGCCAAATCGTTTGGGTATCCAAAGAAAATATTTCTCAATTCGCGGTGCGAAAAATATCACCGCCACTGTAGCGATAAACGAAAGTTGGAAAGAAACATCGTACACTAGCACGAAGGGGTTGAAGGCTATCATAATTGCACCGACCAATACCAAACCTCTGGCGACATCGTAGCCACGGCCAGTTACCCGCGCCAAAAGGGCGAGAACCGCCATAGTGCCTGCGCGCACTGCAGTGGACTGCCCGCCAGACATAATAACAAAAAGAAAAATCCCCAGAATGCCCGCCCAGAAAGCTATATTAATCGACAAAAACTTCAAGCCCCGCATTATCCATTCGGCGACTATCGTCACATTATACCCAGAGAGCGCGACGATATGGATGGTACCCGTATCCACGAAATCCTGTCTGAGCTCATCGCTAAATGCCGAGCGCTCCCCTAAAATCAGTCCACCTAAGAGCAAGTTCTCCGGGGTAGGTATGACAAAATTTATCTTCTCCAAAAATTTATCTTTAATTGAAAATAGAATATGCTTAATCTTGTTGCCATTCCCTTCTGAAACAACTTCCATTTCCGCGTAATTTATCAGATATAGTATACCGTCTTTCTTTAAGTAATTTATATAATCAAAAATTTTCCCCTGGTCGGTAATGAAATTCTCCGGCTTCTTCAGCGCTCCGGCTAAAGAAACCTCGTCACCGTATTTGAATTCCTGATCGAAGTTTGCAGTTACCAGAATTTTCACTTGCTCATCCCCCTCCTCTACTTGTATGGTCAGCCTTTGATTGTCCTCCCGAAATTCCGGCGCTTCAACTACTTCCCCGACCAGAGAAACTTCCCTACCCACTAACTCTTCGAAAACCAAAGGCGGAAGAACATCCGCAGTGGTAAATCTTATGACGCCTACAGAAAAAGCCAGAAGAAAAATCGAAATGATAATGCTCCAATTATTTTTTGAAATAAAAAAGAAAAACAAAAACAGTGCGCAAGCGATGAGCATTGTTAAGATAGTAAAATAAATGTCGATCGCCATAAAAGACCGAAGAAGCACGCCGAAGATGAACCCAAAGCAAATAAAATAGAAAATTTTATCCCGCATGAAAAAAATTATTTTTTAAGCTCCACCGGGCCACCCTCTGCGAAACTAGTCGCGATTAAGTCAGCACGGTCGTTGTGCTTGTCCTCATTGTGGCCCTTCACATATGTCCACTTCGGCTTCAATGCCTCAGTGAGAGCAAACAACTCTTCCCAGAGCTCCTTGTTTACCACCGGCTTCTTGGCGGCATTACGCCAGTTGTTCTTTTGCCAGCCGAATATCCATTCGGTTATACCCAATATCACATACTTAGAATCCGACACTATTTCTACCGCTAGGTCTTGCCTAGCGGAGGTATCTACGCTATCGCTGAGATTGTTTTTGACATACTTCAAGGCTTCGATGGGCGCCGTAAGTTCCATTTGATTGTTGGTCGCGTGATCTGCTCCACCACCGATCTCAAACTCCCTGCTACCCTGTAGAAATACAGCCCCCCAACCCGCTCTGCCTGGATTACCTTTCGCTGCCCCATCTGTATAAATAATAATCTTATCTTTCATGCTTATTTATTATTACATAATATCCACTATTCTCAATCGTAGCTCCTCGCGCCCTCGAAATCTAGAAAGGTCAAAAGTGGCAAGCAGATTTACCTTTTTGTTCTCGATAAGTGGCACCTGAAACGAGTCCAGCCCAGAGAAAAAAGCTACGGCAGGAACTTTATGCTTTCCACTACCATTAAATATGATTTCCAAATGCTCGCCAGAACCATTCTTGCCGAATTTTCTAACTTTCTCCACATCCACACCTTCGAACAAGAACACCGGCTTCTCGTTTGCTAGTCCATATGGCGAAAGCTTTTCTATTTCTTTCCAATTCTTTTTGTTGACGCCATCCAAACCTAGCTTGAGGTCAAAATCCTGCTTTACGCCGATATTTTTCCCTTTCTTCGTCTTCTCGAGAGCGGCGCAAAGAATGTCCTCAAGGAAATGAACCTGCTCGTTCTCTACCGTGAATCCTCCGGCTTGCTCGTGCCCGCCGAATTCCAAAAAAGATTCTTTGGAATTGGACATAAGTTCCACCACGGAAACTGAGCCGTCGGAACGGCAGGAACCTTTGATGGCATTGTTCTCATCTCGGCCCCAAACGAAAACCGGCTTCTTGTATTGGTCGCAAATCTTCCCTGCCACCAATCCGAGCACCCCCACTTTCCAGTCCGCATTACCTATGACTATCACTTTCTTTTCCTCCCTCGCTTCGAATTTTTTGTGCACTTCGCGCATTATGCCAGTTACGATAGATTTGCGTTCGTCGTTGATCTTGGTCAGATGGTCGGCGAGAACGCCGGCTTGGGCCGAATCCTCGGTCGAAAGAAGCTCGAACGCCCGCATCGGGTCATCCATTCTGGAGGCGGCATTGAGCCTCGGGGTGACCATATAACCTATATCATCCTCAGTTAAATATTTCTGATCAATATTCATTTTTGCTAACAATTTTTGCAAACCCAAACGCGGGGATTTGCGCAAAACCACCATTCCAAAATACGAAATGGCCCGATTTTCACCCAAAAGAGGTACCCTGTCGGATAAAGTAGCCAAGCCTGCCATATCGAGCATCCATTTCTCCGCCCCCGACTTAACCTTAAAATATTCGCCATACTTCTTTAGAAATCCTTGAGCCAACTTGAAAGCGACTCCGGCACCGCAGAGCATCTTCTCAGGATAATCGTCTGTCTTTGGATTCAGTATGGCGAAAGCCCGAGGCAAAATCTCTGGCGGTAAGTGATGGTCGGTAATTATTATATCCATCCCGTCCACCTCTGCCTGAGCAACTTCAGAAACTGCTGTAATACCTAGGTCTATTGTTATGACTAGTTTGACGCCCCGGCTCTTCAGTTCTTCGAGCGCAGAGTGATTGAGCCCGTAGCCTTCGGAATTTCTCTGAGGTATATATATTTCGTAATTTTCATAATTGGCGAGCTTAAATAAATCCCTCAATATTACCGCTCCAGGAATGCCGTCGCAGTCGTAGTCCGCGTATATCGCAATCTTTTCTTTCGCTTCCATCGCTTCGAATATGCGAACGCAAGCCCGCTCCATATCTTTCATCAGGAATGGATCGTGTAGATCACGCTCATAGTCCGGAGTAAAAAAAGTCTCCGCATCCCTTTCTTCAGTTATTCCCCTTTTGGCCAAGAGTGCCATCAAAAGCTCTCCGTACTTTTGCATAAGTGAAATTTTAGCATGGTTCGATGATACTCACCATGGCCTGAGCTTTTGTCGAATGGCCACAATTTGATACAATATACTTATGGACACAAAAGATTGTATTTTCTGCAAAATTATTCGAAAAGAAATACCGGCATATATTGTTTATGAAGACGATAATTTCCTGGCGTTTTTAGACATTAATCCGATTGCTCCAGGACACGTCCAGGTGATTCCAAAGAACCATTATAGATGGGTGTGGGACGTACCAAACGCAGGCGAATATTTTGAGGTGGTGAAAAAAGTGGCGCTCGCGCAGAAAAAAGCTTTTGGTGTTGACATGATCCGTTCCCAAATATACGGCGAGGAAGTGGAACATGCCCATATCTGGGTATGGCCCGAAGTTTCCGGAAAAGCAGACGAACTCGAAACAAACGCAAAAAAAATTACTGAAGTGCTTTAAGTGCCGGAAGGTCTTTGCCCGCCAGGAATTCCAGGGTTGCTCCGCCGGCAAGACTGATGTGAGTATAATCCTCAAGTTTACCGATACGCCTTACGATATCTATGGTGTCCCCACCAGCAACGATGGTTTCTGCTCGCGAGTTTTTCATTGCGATCAAAATATCCTTCGAGCCCTGCGCGAATCTCGCGTCTTCAAATTTGCCCATAGGGCCGTTGATAAAGACTGTTTTAGAACCGAGAATAATTTCAGAAAATTGCTTCCTTGTTTCTGGACCGATGTCGAGTGCCATCCATCCTTCAGGTACTCCTTCTTTGTTTATATCTATTACCCGATCCGTATTCCCGTCAGAAATGACGACATCCAATGGGCAAACTATCTTCTCTTTATAAGTTTCTAGTATTTCTTTCGCGTACGCGACCCAATCTTTCTTCTCCCTCCTCTTTTCATCCACATAAACATCCTCGATGAAAGAACTGCCTATTTCGTAACCTTCCGCCTTAAGAAATACATTCGCCAAAGCTCCGCCGATGAGCACCCGATCCGCTAAACGAATAAGATTGTTAACCGAGTCTACTTTATCAGAAATTTTTGCGCCACCGATAATCACCGTAAAAGGCCTTTTAGGATTTTCCAATAAATTCGAAAGCATATTTACTTCGTGTTCCAAATACAATCCAGCCACCGCTGGCAGGTGTCTCTCGATGCCAGTGGTGGAAGCATGTTCCCGGTGCGCTTGAGGGAAGCCGTCGAATACAATTAGATCTTTGCCTTTACAGAGCTCTTTGGCAAAATCGTCATCATCGCTCATTTCTTCCTTATGGAAACGGACATTCTCGAGCATTAAAATATCACCACCAGACATTTTACCGATCATTGCCTCCACTTCCGTGCCAATACAATCATCCGCTTTCACGACGGGTCTGCCCAGGAGTTCGGCGAGCTTGCGAGCATGGGGTGTGGTCCGAAGACCTTCGACCACCTGCCCGTCTGGGCGTTTCACATAGGTAAGGATGACTATTTTGCAGTTTTGCTGGAGTAGATATTGGAGTGTCGGAATAGTAGCTCTGATTCGAATGTCATCGGAGACTTCCAATACTCCCCCGACTTCCTTGACTCCTATGTCATACGGAGCGCGATAAAGAATAGTTTTATTTTTTAAATCTGCATTATTTAAATTCTTTAGTTTCATATGTTCTCGGCAATGCTGATAATCTGCGAGAACTTTTTTGCATCCAGACTCGCGCGTCCTACCAAAAGTCCGTCTACTCCGCCTTCTTTCAGGAAATCCTCCGTATCGCGTGGAGTTACGGAGCCACCGTAGAGTATCTTGATTTTGCCAGCAACTTCCCTAGAGAATAAAGTTGCTATGGTCTTCCTTATAAAAATAACCATCTCTTCGCAGTCTTTGGGCGAGGCATCCCGGCGGTTCTTGGTAGTCGACAATGCCCAAACCGGTTCATAAGCCACAATAATTTTTGGAATCATATTCTTGGGAATATTCTTCAAGCATTCGGTCACTTGTGATTGCACGATACTGAAATATTCATGTTTTTCATCGCGGATATTCTCGCCAATACATAGTATTGGAATTATCGAAGAAGCCAAAGCCGCTTTGAGCTTCTTGTTTATAAGAGTATTATCCTCTCCTTCGGCTCGTCTTTCGGAATGGCCTAAAATTACATATCGTACTCCAATGTCATATAGCATTTCGGAAGAAACTTCTCCGGTAAAAGCCCCTACTTCTCCAAAGTATGCATCCTGTGCACCAAGTAGAGCTTTCCTGGTAAATTTCTTAACATTTTGGAGATATATAAATGGCGGACAAATTACCACTTTAGTGTTTTTTATTTTAGCCAATGACCGAGAGACACTCCCGAACAGCTTTAGGGCAGCCTTCACTGACAGAGGATTCATTTTCCAGTTAGCAATGACTATCTTTTTAGACATAGAAAGATTGTACCATAATTGGCAAGCGAATTTTAACGGCTCTCTCCCCAATCATCGATACCCCAGGATCCAGAAGGGCCACTGGTAAAATTCACATTGATCAAGCCGCTACCGTAACTGATTCCTACATTATTACTTAACTCTATTTTATTCCCCACCGCTTCTTTGACTTGGGCGTTGTTCATAAAATAAACCGTGCCCTTTTGCGCATTTACAATCGAAATATCCGAATTATTTCTGACTGTAATGGCATTATTTCCATTGCAAGGGGCACTAGACATACTTGAGTCACAAATACTATCCGATAACAACAAGATATAACTTCCAGCAGTGCCAGAATCTTCGAAGACCACACCGTTATTTATAACGATGTAGCCGTCGGCGATAATTATACCCGAAGTGGCTCCGTATGAAGAATCCAATGCAAGTTTCTTGTTAATATTGATGATGAGATTGCCTGTCACATAAACGGTGTCGGAAATAGTGAGAGTGCTGTCTATCGTCAGATTGCCCACTATTTTTCTCGGGCCCATCGTGGTGGGTGCGGATATAGTAACATTGCCACTAGTCGTTCCTCCCACTTCAGCGTCAGCTTTCCAACTGCTAATATTCTCTTCGGTAATAGGAAGGTCCTGCGGAACCGGATCCGACTCTGAAGTATTGCACGCTTTGTTGTTGCCAGAACCAGTTTGGCAATAGATGGTGCCAGTAACAGTAGAATCAATCACATTATTGGCCCGCGCATCGCCCGTTCCCCCGTAACCTACACGCATATTTGAAATCCTGCCCGAACTGCCGGCCACAAATGCACTACCAGTGATATAAGCGCCGTTGGACCCTATGATATTTCCGTTGGAATACAAACTACCATTAATGTAAGAATTATTCTGAAAAACAAAGCCCCCTTGGCCTGCCTGAGTACCGTACTTAAAAACTACGCCTTCCCCCGTACGAAGCTTCAAACTTGTTTTGCGCTCAAGCCCACCTACATCTCCCAAAGAAATGATTTCTTTTAGATTGCCTGGCAAGGTAGTAATTTCTGTTACCACAGAATTAGAACCGATGAATAGGGTCTCGCTATTTGAAATATTATAATTATGGACAATCCGATAAACAGCATCCTCGCTTCCGGATTCCGCCAAGAAATATGCCTGTCTTGAATTCAAATAAGTGCTAGCATTCCTGAATTCTCGGACCGAAGGCGCCACTAAGCCGGATATGATGGCTAAAGATAAGAACAAGAAAAAAACTATCGAAAGCAACATAGCTGCGCCTTTTTCGGAAGAATTTTTAATTTTTAATTTTGTAATTTTCATATTAATAACTGTCTCGGAGTACTATCGTATTGTGGAAATCATACGCTCTTTGTTTAGAATCGTTTTCTGAAACTACCGTCATCACAATTTTTACCGCCTGACCTTCCCCGCCGGTAATTTCGGTAAAACTAAGTGCAGTGATGCTAATATTCGGCGTATTAAGATTGCCGGTTAAAACTCCACTTTCTCTAAACTCGACATCATCTCCCGAAAGTGCGAATTCTACGGTCCTCGACGCTCCGGAGTCATCGGTGGTATCAAGAGCAAGACTACTCCCAGAAATACTACTTATATTACTTGCTTGTCTGACTTCTCTCGATATGCGTTCTAATACTGTAATACTACTTAAAATCTCAGACTGGACCACTGTCTCTTTGAAGGAACGGGTCATAGAAATCATCGAATTTATGACTAGGAGCGAGAGCACAGCGAAAAGGGAAATATAAAAAATAAGCTCAATAATCGCGTAGCCGGAACGGGTATTTTTAAAAATTTTACCTTTAATCGGAAGCATTAGAATATATCCATAATATAAAATTGTAATGTCTTAGTCAGAACTTCACCTCCCCTCGACCAACTCACGGTGACACTGACCAATTTCGTACCTGGATCGTTTGCGCCCGTGGCGGAAATATCTCCGGTGCTACTTTCTCGAGCAACAGGAGAAAAACTTACAGCCCTAGAAAACATACCGACCGAGTTCGGTGTCGTAGAGAGCGACCAAGTGGAACCAGAGAGGGCGGGATAGTAATTAGTCCCCGCTGTCAGACTGGCAATATTATTCCAGTCAGTATCTCGCAATACTCGCACCACTTCCGCGCCTTCTTCTAATAGGAAAGCTGCCTGGGTGCTTTCGGTGGATTGCTTGGCGACCCTTATGGACCTTTCCGCCACATTGAGGAACGCCAAAACAGAAAGAGTGACGATGGACAAACCCATAATTATTTCTACTGTCATAAACCCTTTTGTTGTAGAAAATTTCTTCATATTATTCCAAACTCACTGCTCCAGTAGCGGAAATGGTAATTATCTGAGACATCGAGGAAGAACTCACCGTCACAGTGCCCGTCTTGCTAGGGGTACCGGAAATTCTGTTGAAATAAAGCTCACCGTTTGATCCGCTCATACCACCTAGAGTCACATTGCTAATAGTTGCCGGAGAAACGACAGGATAAACCTCGTTTAAAGGATCGGATACGGAAAATAAAATACCTTTGAATACTATAACTTGCTCGGGTTCAAATCGAACGCCGTATTCCGAAGAGTCTGCTCCGCCGAGTGCACCAGCTTTCGCCTTATTAAGTGCAGTCACAATGTCTTGCGCTCCGGAGCGGACGACCTGATTTTCCCTCATCGAATAAAATTGAGGCGCTACTACTGCGACCAATAAACCGATGACCGCAAAAACTATCAATAATTCCATCAAAGTCATTCCTTTTTTATAAAGAATCTGCATAAAATTATTCTATACTGTTTAGAATTGAATAAAGTGGTGAAATCATCGAGATTGCGAAAAAGCCAACCCCAGCACCGATCAACACCATAAGAATCGGTTCGATAATAGTGGAAAGATTCCTCGTTTTATTTTCTATTTCTGACTCATAGAACAATGCGACCTCAAGCAACATATCCGAGAGCTTGCCCGTTTCCTCCCCCACCTGAACCATCTCCGACATCATCACCGGATACAAATCCGGATGGGCGCGAAATGCTTCCGAAAAAGGCGCACCACGCTCGATCGCATCCTTCGCTTGCTCCAGAACTTTTTTATAGTAAACATTCTGCACTACATCTTCGGTTATTTCTACCGCCCGGGTAATCGACACACCTGAGAGTAGTAGTGAGGACATAGTCCTCGCCGTACGGGCAGTGTTGAGCTCTCTGGTGATGCTGCCGATAACTGGGAATTTGATGACCAAAAAATCCACATATTTTACCGCAAATGAAGAGCGCACAAGCGCCATCATCCCTCCCACCACGGCTATCAAAAGCACGAAAGTCAGAAGAAGATTATTAGAAAAAAAATTACCGAGCGCGATGATCAACTGAGTTGAAAGGGGTAAACTCACTCCGAGTTCTCGAAATGTGCCGGCTAAGGTCGGCACTACGAATGCGAACATCAGAATACCGACCACAACCATAGCAGACAAAATGACTCCGGGATATATGAGGGCGCCCTTCACTTTCTTATTTAGAGAATGCGCCTTGTCCAAATTGAGCCCAACATCCGTAAGTGCGTTTGCTAAGTTGCCTGACTCTTCTCCCGCGCGAGCCATAGAAACGAAAAGCTTGGAAAAAACTTTCGGAAATTTATCGAGCCCACTCGAGAGAGTACTGCCCATATTTATGTCGCTCCCGAGGGAAGTCAAAATTGCTTTTAGGGCAGGATTTTTGGTTTGCTTTTCCAGGACCGATAGTGCGCGATACAGGGAAAGGCCTGCTTTAAGCATTCCACTTAGGTTCTTAGTCAGAATAATCAATTCATCGGTCTTGACCTTGGAGAATATTTTGTTGAATGTCTCATTCAGAGTCGAAACTCCGCCACTTTTCTCGGTGATTGATATTGGAATACTCCCACGCGCTCGAAGCTCGCGAGAAAGTGCGTAGCGGTCCGAAAATTCCATCGCTCCATCGAAAATATCTCCATTCTTTAATTTTGCTTTGTATGTAAAAAGCATTTATTATTTATATTGAGCTTGCCTACTATTCAGAAACCACCCGGAAGACTTCTTCTAGGGTAGTGACACCCAAAACCGCTTGGAAAACTCCGTCCTCCACCATTGTCATCATACCTTCTTTCTTAGCCTGAACCTCTATATCGTCCTGAGAGCTACCTTTGATGACCATCTCTCTGATTGTAGTGGTAACCTTCATCACTTCATGAATGCCCGTACGACTGGAATATCCATCCTCGGATTCGGCATCACCGACCGCTTTGTAAAAAGGAATCTGGTCCCAAGTGTCATCTTTACCGATAATATTTTCACTCTTTAGCATCGCGAGCATTCTGTCCAAATCTATGATCTTAGCCAGATTCTGCACTTCCACATCAGACAAGAAATATTTTTCTTTACTGGGAAGGAGCTTACGCACCAGCCTCTGAGCTATGATGACCTTGACTGTAGAAACTATCAAAAACGGCTCGACGCCCATATCTATCAGCCTCGGTATGGCACCGGCAGAAGAATTGGTGTGGATAGTCGAGAGCACGAGGTGTCCAGTAAGCGAAGCATTGATAGCGAGCCCTGCTGTCTCCCCGTCTCGAATCTCACCCACCATTATGATGTCTGGGTCCTGACGAAGGAGCGAACGCAGTCCATTGGCGAAAGTGAGCCCGATCTCCGGCTTGACCTGGGTCTGGTTGACCCGGGCCATCTGATATTCGATCGGGTCCTCAACTGTAGAAATATTTACTTCCGGTTTGTTTAGGATATCGAGCATAGTGTAGAGCGTCGTAGTCTTACCGCTACCAGTCGGACCAGTAGCAAGCACCATCCCAGTCTTAAGCCGAAGCGAAGTGTATATCCTCTCCAATCCTTCACCATGAAAGCCTAAAGTTTCCAAAGAAAATCCGTGAGTATTTTCTTTTAGAATACGAATCACGGTCTTCTCGCCAAAGAAGGTCGGCAAAGTAGACACACGAAAAGATATCTTCTCACCATTTTGATCTATCTTAAATCTACCGTCCTGCGGGAGCCTCTTCTCGTCGAGCTTGAGATTTGAGAGTACTTTAATACGCGCGGTGATTCCCGCTCCAGCATTTTTGTCCAGGGTCATAGCATTATGAAGAATACCGTCGATACGGTATCGCACCATCAGATCTTTTTCTGCTGGTTCGATATGGATGTCGGAAGCGTTCTGTAATATGGCATGAAAAATAAGTGAATCGACTATTTTGACCACCGGTAGGTCTTCCGCCAGATTTTTTAGTTCGATCTCAGACCGCTCTCCCTCTCCTTCCTCTGAGACCTGGAGTGATTTGGCTTCTTTTTGAATAATACTGTCAAAGTCAGCTTGTAAGCTCTTCCTATATTGAACCAAGACAGTCTTGATTGAAGTAGTGTCGGTAAGCCTTGGAAGTATCTTGAGGCCAGATTTTTTCTTAATAAAGTCTATGACCGGCAAGTCATCCACATCGAGCATGGCCACTTCGAGCGAGCCTTCTTTTTTGTCATAAGCTACGATGTTGTAGTTGCGGGCGATCGGCTCAGGAATCAAAGAAAGAACAGAAAAATCCACTTTTTTATCCGCAAGGTTTATGAAAGGTATGCCGAGCACGAAAGCTTCGGTGCGTCTGAGATCCATCTCTTCTATCTTGCCCTCGGAGAGCAAAATATTTCCAATCTTTTGGTTTTTTGCTTGAGCTTTCTTGCTAGCCTCCTCCCACTCGGCGCGAGTCACCAGCCCGGAATCCAAAATGAATTTCTTCAGCTGTTCTTCGTCGATTGTCATTAATTATAGTATAACAAAAAATCCCCCGCTTCGGAGGGATTTTTTGTTCACTTGTTAATAATTATTAATTTTCAATGAATATCGGCTTCTTCCTGACCGTCAAGACAGTTGTCGCAGGTACGGCGCTACCGCAGGCCACAGAATATGTGGTGGTCGAGGTAGGCGACACTTGAATGCTGCCCGAAGCTGCTCCGCCGGTCGAGAAATTGGAGCCGGTGCAAGAAGATGCATTCGAGTTCCAAGTCAAAGTGGAAGATTCTCCTTGGGTGATGGTAGAAGGGCTGGTAGAAATCGTTCCGGTGCAAGCCGCAGTACTACAGCTCTGAACTTCGGAGCTCGCTCCCTGACAAGTAGTTCCACCATTGGAAGGTGCAGGGTTGGTACAAGTACGGGTGCGAGTCTGAGTACCTGTAGATCCGCAAGCAGTCACACTACAAGCTCCCCAGCCACTCCAGGCACTCCAGCCTCCGTTGACCACTTGAGCGCAAACGCTACCGTTCCAATTGTTACCTGAAGCGCAAGTTACATTCTGGGCAGTTAAAGAGTGAGTGTCTAAAAGAATTGCATTGTTGTATAGGTAAAATGTTCTACCACCATAAGGCACTGTGGCAGATTGAGCACCTGATTGAGGGGTCGCTAGACTATTCGAAACATTTATGTTGCTCATTCCGTTTGCGGTAATTGCTGTCGGAGTTGCTTGTGGATTGTTGATGCTCCAATTTAGACTAACGCTACAGCTACTTGCACCCTGTGCGATAGTGCACGAGCTTGGGCCGTTCAAAGACCCAGTCATTGCTCCCTGACAAATACTACCGTTCCAGGTACTGCCCGAAGCACAGCCGACATTAATAATGGAATTGTTCAGTGGTGACCCATTATGGTTGAGAGTGAAAGTGGTCGAGCCGTAATTCGCCGTCGAAGACACACCAGAACCGGAAGATGCGCTCGATACTGTGCCACTAGGGTTGTTTTTGGTTACTGTAGTGCTTGCGCCTGAAACTGGATTGTTTACGGTCCAGCTGACAGAAGCACCGCAAGTAGAAGCTCCTACAGCTATAGAACAGCCAGTGGCAGAAATAGTGCCCGAAGGGGTAGTCGGTGGTGCACAGTTTATCGTCTTAGGAGAACCGATAAGGGTTTGATTGCCAGCTCCGTTGAGATCAATCGTATAGAGATTGATGGTGTGGCTCAATCCATCTTTCCAAGAATCCGGAACTACATAATTGTAGGCATGATATTTATTCCCTGGCAAATCGCTTCTAAACTTATCAGCTAGAAATTGAGTAGCTAAAACCCCATACTTTTCTACTCGGATCAGGGTCGCGTTGTTAGGATAATCCGGATCCCAAGCCCAGCCACCGAAGGCCGCTGGACAGGTCCCATTAGCACTTGGCGCATCGAGATATCCATATGCAGTAGTAGCAGGAGCGCACTGGTTGACTTTCCAACTCACCGCCGGTCCGTCATAAGTGGAGTTATTTTGAATAAAAGTGTAGTAGGTCACTCCCGGCTGAAGGACTAGAGTTTGCGGAGCTCCTGGAATTCTTTGATTGAATCCACTTGGCACAGGAGTAGAACCAGGGTTGCCATAAAGCACCTTATCGAATCCTTCCGGTGTAGCAAAATTATCATCAACGAATACTCTAATGTTATTTTCTACTGTCGGCCAGGAGATAGTCGCATTATAAGAACTCGATCCTACCGGCACGCAGGAAGGCCCAGAGACGCTCGGGGTCAAGTACGGAGTCGGAGCGGGGTATATACAAGGTAGGGCTCCGCCGTAGTTGGTAGCGCTCGGGTCGGCACAAGTCGCAGCTGGAGTGTAGGTACAAGG
>JBBDZS010000007.1:0-2802 GCA_040900015.1 Minisyncoccota bacterium
TTATTCACCATAGGTCTTTTTTCGAAGGAAAGCCAAGTCATTGCGCTCGGGCTCGCTTTTCTGATTTTTATTTTTGAATACCGCAATGGTAAGGTGAAGCGGATCGATAGGTCGGTAATTTTCGGCAGTGTACTTTTTGTTATTTTCGGGCTGTACGCTTTTATTCGATTAAATTATTTGAATTTTACGGGAGTACTAGGGTTGACGGATGAAATCAATATTTACACCGAGAGCATTTGGGTTCGGCTCTCGACCTTTGTGCATATTCTTCCGGAGTATTTCAAAATGCTCGTTTTTCCATGGCACTTGTATTATGAAAAGCCCTACCTGGCCTATCCATCTTTAGTAAACCTGCAATCCCTTTTGGGCTTAGGTATAATTTTATTCGGGTCTTTGGGAGCTCTGTGGTCCTTAATGAAAAGGCAAGGATATTTTTTTCTGGGTTTTTTCTGGTTTCTTTTTGCTCTGATTCCGGTGTCCGGAATTATCCCAGTGAATTCGATATATTTAGAGCATTGGCTGTATTTGCCTATAGTCGGAATCATTTTTTATCTGGCGCATTTATATGACGGCTTGGGAGAAGATAAAGCGAGGAAGGCCGGAGTAATTTTAATGATAATTTTTGTATTATTTTCAATGAGGATCATGGCTCGCAATATCGAATGGGGGAATCCGGTAAAGTTTTATCATAATGAACTCAAATATACGCAAACTTCTGCCAGGATATACAACAACCTAGCGATGGAGCTCGCGGATCGGGGAAAGTGCACCGAGGCAGTGCCGAATTACCAGAAGGCCATAGAGCTTGCAGATGTCTATCCGCAGACCCATCACAATTTGGCTCGTTGTTACGAAATGATGGGGAAGTGGGAAGAGGCAGTAGGAGAGTATATAAAGGCGCTTCAGATTCAACCAGACTTTTCTTATAGCATCAATGCCTTATATAGCTTGGAACAAAGAGGAATAATAAGGAGAGAATAATATTGACTTTGTATCAAATATATGATATAATATGCAAGATTTTGTCAGCGGGGCCTATGGTGGGCTACCGTGTTGAAATGAGGTCAGAATGAAGAAGTTCCTCCAGTGCCTTGCCGTGTTTCTGTTCGTTTTCTCCGCGTCGCAAGCTGCGGCGCAGACGACCCAGCCCACGACGGGTCTGGGATACGTGGACTACCGTGCCTGCGACGTGGTCGCGGGCTGGGGTCTTGATCTCACCGCGACCGGCGCACTCGTGACGGTTCGGGTTTACAAAGGACCCGGAAAGTCACAACTGGTGTACGACAGGTCGACGTTGGGCCTTCGGCCCGACGTGAACGCTCACTTCGGACTCACACCGACGGAAGCCGTGCCTCACACGCATGGCTTCCATTTCCGGACGCCGGTTGCCCTGAAAACGGGAGGTCCGGTGCCGGTCATGGTGGTGGGTGTCACCGCCATGGGGGAGGAATACCCCCTTGTCGGAGGTGAGTTTGTGCTCACATGCGCCGCGCCGCCCGCGATTGAAGGGACGGTGCGGAACGAGCGCAACATGCCTGTATCGACGGAGGGCTTGGGTGCCTACCTAACCCTTTATCGTATCAACGATGAAGGGATTGCAGAGTGGCTTGTATCCACTGACTGCGCCCGTAACATCGGGTGCGCGAACGCACAGGGCAACTTCCGCTTCGCCCCGAGCGATCTCGGGTTCGAGCTGGAAGAGGGCCGTGAGTACCAGGTGCGGGCCGAAGCCGGCTGGCATCACTACAGCACGCAGAGCGTGTGGTACTACGCACAGTACGGCGGGGGGTATGTGTTCCATTCACTCCGCTTGCACGAGGTGCTCGTCGGCGTTTCGTCGCCGTCGTACAAGTTCCTGTCGGGATCATCGCCGTCGGCGATGATCACGGTGTGCAACGTGGGCCTCGGTGGGGATTACTCATTCGTGGGTTTCGACATCATCATCCGAGGCGCAGGCAGGAACTCTGCCTACGTCGAGCGCATTGACGAGTACGGCTTCATTCTCCCAAGAGTGGGAGACCCGTGCTACGAGTTCTCGTGGGCAGTACATGTGCCGGCCGATCTTCCGAACGGCCACTGGTACAACTTCGCGGCTCGGTTCAAAAACCGTAGCCGTAAAGACGAGGTGTACGGGGAGAACAGCTGGAGCGCGGCGAAGGTCGCGTTCACGAAGGCCGTTCCGCTCGGCGACGCGATGGTCGCTGAGAGGAAAATGTCCACCGGACCGATCCCATTCGCGCTACTTGGGATTAAGAAATAAGTAGCACCGCATCTGGCGGAACCAGATAACAGGTGATGGCCTGATAATCCATCAGAAAAGCCGACACGCAATCCCTAGAGGATGCTGTCGGCTTTTTAATTTGTCTATTCTTCAGTTTTGGGTTTTTCTACTTCAAGTAAGGTTAGTTCCGGAGAAGTCCCGGCGATGCGAAAAATATCTTTGTCTATCATTTTAAGTTGACGACTCCCTTCATCATAATGGCTGACTGTCGTACCTAATGCTTTACCAATCCTTTTATAATAATCCTCGTATGATTTAATGTGTTTACTGAGCATTTGCACGTTTTTTATTACATCCTGGATGTCGTTTTCTAATTTAAAGGCCTTAAAGCCGTAAAGAACCGACTGTAAATAAGCCATAAATGTGGTCGGCGAAATGATTATCACTTTTTTTTCGTTATAGGCATAGTCAATAAGATTTCTGGTGTTTACTTTTATCGAACCAACCTCGTTGACCAGCAAATCATAATAAATAGCTTCTGCGGGAATGTACATAAAAGCGAAGGGGAGGGTATTTTCTTC
>JBBDZS010000007.1:2902-27060 GCA_040900015.1 Minisyncoccota bacterium
AGACTGCCGAGCTTTTCTGCAATGGTCACGAATTCCCGCGTAGCTTCGTTTGTCTTGGTTTGCTCCCGCGCTACCTCGATGAGGCTTTTGCTCATTTGCTCGTTGATATCTTTGAGTAGTTTTTGAGAATCTGAAAATTGATTGCGGACAGCGTCCTGCATGTCGCGTCGGGATTCGGTCAGTTTCGAATCGAGAACTTTCGCTAAGTCAGACATTTGTTGTTGTAAAAGTAAAAAACTTTGATCTTCTTTTTTACCACCTTTCTTTTTTCCGAATATTAAATAGACGATGACACTCGCGACTGCTATCGTCAGAATTATTAGTAGTGTATTTTGCATAGGCATATTTTAGCACTCGTCGCCTAATATTGAAAACACGACACATTATTTATCTTCCTAAATGGTGCTTTAAGGTATAAATCCAGTCTTCATCCGGGCCGTCGCCGTTTAGCTTCTGAGCTAGCAGCCATTCCAGGTAGCCTCGGTCGAGCCGGAGCACTTCTTCGATCTTTTTACCTAGATGTTTGCCGAAGTTAAATGTCCTAAGGAGCGATGGGTGCGAAGAAATTTCAATCATTTTATCCAGCGCTTCTTCTTCGGTGCAATTTTCTTGTTCTAGCATTTTTTTAAGCAACCGCTCGAAAAGCTTTTCGAGCACGAGGACATCTCCGAGTGCGTCGTGGGCTTCAGCTTCGATTTCGATTTCTAGCAGGTAGCGAAGGTATTGCAGATTGTATCTTTCGATTTTACCTTCCTTATCGAGATGTCTGGCTACGCGAAGGGTGCAGATGAAATTTGTGGGGATAATATCTTCCTTTTTGACTATCATCAGGTCGAAGGTGGCATTGTGCGCCACAACTACGGAAGATGGATCTTCGAAAAGACTTTTGATTTTTTTTGCATCTTCTCTATCTCGGAATGATGGCGCATCCGCCACCATCTTATTAGTAATATGGTGCACGGCTGATGCCTCGGGCGGAATTTTTTTACCGGGGTTGTACAATCCTGCGAAGGATTTCTCGCCGGTCTTATAAGCTATCTGACAGAGGACATCGTTCTCTGTATTGCCGGTGGTTTCGGTATCAAAAAAGATTAATTTATACATAGTGCTATTTTAGCATATCTTGTTATAATAGAAACGAAGGCAAATATAATTATAGGGTCACATAAAATTCTGCTGAATTTTTGTTCCTTCTCGGGCCGTCGCCCTGCGAAAAACCCTAAAATTATATTTGCCTTCGTTTATAGATGTTGCACGAACAAATTAAAAACGGAATAAAAGAGGCGATGATGGCCAAAAACGCACTGAAGCTCAAGGCCTTCCGGGCGATGTCCGCCGCATTCACCAATGAGCTAGTCGCCAAAGGCAAGAAGCCCCAGGAGATGCTTACAGACGAAGAAGCACTTGGTGTCATCACCCGCATGGTCAAACAAAGGAAGGATTCTATCGAACAATTCAGAAAGGGTGGACGGGAGGACTTGGTGGCGGAAGAAGAGGCAGAACTCGGCGTACTCGAGACATATCTGCCGAAAATGATGGATAAGGCCGAGGTGGAGTCTATCGCCCGCGCGAAAAAAGACGAGCTCGGAATAAACGACCCTACCAAGAAAGGAATGTTGATGTCCGCATTAATGAAAGACCTCAAGGGTAAGGCGGACGGGATGACAGTAAAGGAAGCAGTGGATTCCCTTTTTAGTTAAATATTTTATATGGATGCCGTAAATCTTTTGGCTGGACTGGTGGAAAATCATCAAGTCTGGGCGTATGTCATAATCGTCTTGGGGTTAATATTGGAGGGGGAAGTGATCGCCATATCCTCTGGTATTCTGACTTATCTTGGTTTACTTAGTTTTCCAATCGTACTCGTACTAATATTGATTGGCGGATTAATGAAAACCATATTCGGATACGCGCTCGGGCGATATTTGTATTTGAAATTTAATCACAATAAATTTTTCGTGTTTATCGAAAAGCGAGTGAATGGTTTCGTGCCGCGCTTTCGGGAGAGGCCTTTTTGGTCAATCTTCATCTCTAAATTCATCATTGGCGCGAACAACTTGGTCATAATATTTTCTGGATACGAAGGTATAAACTACCGCAAATTTTTAAGGGCAGAAATATTAGCGACCGCCATCTGGGCACCCACTATGCTTTCCTTGGGGTACTTTTTCGGCTATACTGCGCTTCGGATCAGCAGGGAGATTTGGCAGTTTTCTCTTATAGTTATGGTGCTGTTTATCCTTTTTGTCATTTTTGATAAAATTATAGGTATGCTTTACGAACTGTTCGAAGAATTCAAATATGGAAAAAAACAATGAATCGGTAAAAAAATTAGTCACTCACAACGGGTCTTTCCATGCGGACGATGTTTTCGCCTGCGCGACACTCTCTTTAATACTGGAGGCGCGCGGAGAGGAATTCGAAATAATTCGGACGCGCGACGAAGCTGTAATCGATGTAGGAGATTATGTGTTTGATGTTGGTCTGATATACGATCCGGAGAAGAATAGGTTCGACCACCATCAGCCCGGTGGAGCAGGTAAGCGTGAAAATGGTATAGAGTATGCTGCCTTCGGCCTAGTCTGGAAGAAATTCGGTGCTGAGCTTTGTAGCGAGAATGATGTCGCTGAATTAATAGAAGAGAAATTGGTGTCGCCTATCGACGCGGGAGACAATGCCATAAGTCTGGTAGAATTCACCGGTCCGGTAAAGCCTTATTTCATACAGAGCGCATTCAACGCTTTTTATCCTAGCTGGAAAAATCTGACTATGGAAAATTTGTATTCCGGATTTATCGAATGTGTAAACATAGCGAAGATGATTCTGAAAAAAGAGATAAACCAAGCACAAGATATATCTGAAGCTATCGATGCGGTGGTGGGAATTTATAACGAAACAAGTGACAAGCAAATCATCATCCTGGACAAAAAATATCCTTACGAGAACATAATGCAGAGTTTTCCCGAGCCACTTTTCGTAATATATCCCAGAGCCGACGGCTATTGGGCAGTCAAGGCTGAGAGGAAAGATTTCAGCAAAAATTTTGAGAATAAGAAGGACTTTCCCGTATCTTGGGCCGGACTACGGGACGAAGAATTGCAAAAAGAGTCGGGAGTAGAGGATGCTATGTTTTGCCACCGCGCACTTTTCATGGCTGTCGCAAAATCCAAGGAAGGTGCTGTCAAATTGGCTCGGATTGCGGTAGAATCATAATAATGGCCTTCATAGATGAAATGGATATATACGCGGAAGCCGGCCGTGGCGGAGACGGAGTGGTGCGTTGGCGCAAGGAAAAATTCGTGCCCAAAGGCGGGCCATCGGGTGGGGACGCCGGCCGAGGGGGAGATTTTTACATACAGGCAGTTCGGGATATTCATATACTTTCCAAATACAAGGCAAAGAAGAGCTTTTCTGCAGGCCGAGGAGAGGACGGTAGTAACAAAAGTTTACACGGCAAGAACGGTGAGGATTTCGTGCTTGAGCTTCCGATTGGTTCTATTGTCACCAACAAAGAAACGGATGAAAGCTGGCAGCTCGGCGAGGAAGGTGAGAAAATAAAAATACTTAAAGGTGGTTATGGTGGCTTCGGCAACGAACATTTTAAGAGTTCGGTAAACACTACTCCGATTCAAGCTCGGCCGGGGCAAGATGGCGAGCACGGCAATTTCCATATTGAACTCGAGCTTTTTGCCGATTTGGGTTTGATTGGCTTGCCGAATGCTGGCAAAAGTTCGCTTCTAAATTCGATCACCAATGCCGAGGCGCGGGTGGGAGATTATCCCTTTACTACTCTCGATCCAAACCTCGGAGATTTTTACGGATTCATTGTTGCCGATATTCCTGGGTTGATCGAAGGTGCTTCGGATGGCAAAGGACTTGGGGTAAAGTTTCTCCGTCACATTAAGCGAACAAAAATGCTGGCGCATTTGGTGTCATTTGAAAATCTCAAATCTTCGAGCCCGGCCGGAATTATCAAGGCATACAAGGAAGTCCGCAAAGAGCTCGCGAATTATGACAAATTGCTCGGCTTAGCAGACGGTGGGCTGTCGGACAAGAAAGAGGTGATAATCCTGACCAAGACGGATGTGATTGAGGACCCGAAACTCATCAACAAAGTAGAGAAGGCCTTCAAAGATATCGGTAATAAGAAAATCTTTACCTTATCTCTCTTCGATGATAAGTCGATAAAAAAATTAAGAGATGAGCTGGTAAAGATATTAAGTAAAAAATAAATGGCAAAAAGATTGCGCAAAGCAAAACATAGTGGTTTCACTCTCATCGAGCTTCTCGTAGTCGTGGCTATTATCGGCATTCTCGCGAGCGTAGTATTGGCAAGTCTAAACACCGCCCGGGCCAAAGCTCGCGACGCTCGCCGGGCCGCCGACATAGATGCGATCTACAAAGCACTTCTTTTTTATCAGGATGAATATAAAAATGTTCCCACTAGTTATTCTTACGGCGAATCAAACACTGGAGGTTGGGATCAGAGCGCAGAAGGGGATTTTATGCCTTTTCTCCAAACCGCGGGCTTCATTAGTGATGTTCCTGTCGATCCAGTTAATGATGGACCTGTGGAGCCTTGGGTGCCGAGCATGGAGGGCTGGTCTCAATATTCAGAAAATAAAGGGTACTTTTACTATTGCTATCCAGGCCAAGGAGTGGTCCTCGGGTATAGGAAAGAAGACGGCAATCTGACTCTTTTTAAGAATTCTCAACTTACGGACACTTTCACGGGTGGCATAGTGGGTGAGGAGAGAGACGAATATAAGGATAATAATTTTACCTGTGTTCCTTAGTCCGGTATGCTAATATGTAATAGTTATGGCAGATAAATACTATTGTACAATCGGACTGGAAATACACGCAGAGCTCAAGACGAACACCAAGATGTTTTGTTCTTGTAAGAATGATCCGGATGAGGAGCAGCCAAATATAAATATTTGTCCAGTTTGTATGGCGCACCCAGGGGCACTGCCTGTCATTAATAAGCGTGCAGTGGAGAGCGTCATCAAGGTTGGCCTCGCAATTGGCGGAAATATTGCCGATTTCTCCGAATTTGACCGCAAGAATTATTTTTACCCCGATATTCCCAAAGGTTATCAGATATCTCAATACAAATATCCAATAGCTTCTGGTGGCCACCTGGCGGACTTTGATGTTACCCGCATACACTTAGAAGAAGATACAGCAAACAACAAACATTTTGATGGCAATGCTTCGACTATGCTCAGCACAGGCTTTTCGTTGATAGACTTCAATCGCGCTGGTGTACCTTTGATGGAGCTTGTGACCGAAGCGCATACATTCGAGAGCGCGGAGGAAGCGGCCAAAGGAGCAAGCCGGTTCGCCAAGGAATATCAGCTACTTTTGTGGTATCTGGGAGCTTCAGAAGCTAATATGGAAAAAGGCGAGATGCGAGTGGAGGCTAATATTTCTATATCAACAGACCCTAAGAATTGGGGTACCAAAGTGGAAGTGAAAAACTTAAATTCCTTCCGGAGCGTGGAGCGCGCCATAAAATACGAGGCGGACCGGATGATAAAATTATTGGAAGAAAACAAAGAAGGGGAAATAGTCCAGGAAACTAGAGGCTGGGATGAGAATAAGCAGGCGACATTTTCCCAGCGTAAGAAAGAAGGCAGTGCTGATTACAGATATTTCCCTGACCCTGATCTGCCGAAAATGAAACTTCATCAAGCCTTCGACTTGGAGAAGATGAAGAGCGAATTGCCGGAATTGCCCGTAGCGAAGCGAGAGAGGTATAAAAAAGATTTCGGAATAAAAGACGAGGACACGGAGGTTTATATAAATGATCCTATCCTCGGACTTTGGTTTGAGAAAATAGCAGAAATTCTCGCTGATCAGGGAAAGGTCAAGCTTGCTTCAAATTATATTACAACTGATTATATTGGTCTCAAGAAAACGCACTTGGACATCGGATGTCCAAGTGCAGAGAATTTTGCCGAGCTCATGAATCTGCTGAGCGAAAGCAAAATCTCCTCGCGCGCCGGCAAGGATATTCTCGCCTTGATCGCGATAAACGATGGGTCGCCGCTTAAAATTGCGAGCGAGAGAAATCTTCTACAGTCCAATGATGAAGTTGCGATTAGAGAAATTGCACAGAAAATAATTGATGCGAATCCGAAGGTTGTGGCAGATTATAAAGGTGGTAAGGAAAATGCGCTGATGTCCCTAGTCGGTCAGATAATGAAGGAAACGAAAGGTAGCGCTAACCCCGCTGTCGCTAAGGATATTTTAATAAGTTTACTTAAATAAATTTATGGATAAAAATATTTTAATGAACACAGTTGCTCGTCTCTTGGAATCCCCAAAAGGAATCCTGGCAATAGATGAGAGCACAAATACTTGTAATTCCCGTTTTGAAAAGCTGGGTTTAGAGCAAACCGAGGAGAAGCGTCGGGAATATCGGGAACTTCTCGTTACCGCACCAGGTGTCGAGCAATATATTTCTGGATACATTTTATTCGACGAGACGATCCGCCAATCCACTAGAGAAGGTAAGAGTTTTACTTCAATAATAGAGGAGAAGGGCTTACACATCGGCATTAAAGCAGATACTGGACTAAGCGATTTACCAGGGCACCCGGGCGAAAAGATCACTCTCGGAATCGACGGTCTTCCAGAGAGACTCAAACAATACAAAAATATGGGAGCAGTTTTCACCAAGTGGCGGGCTGTCTATACCATAGGAGAAAATACACCAAGCGAGGCTTGCGTAATGGAGAACGCTAGAAATTTAGCGGAGTATGCCCTCTTGTGTCAGATGATAGGGCTAGTGCCGATCGTCGAGCCGGAAGTGCTGACCGACGGCGAGCACACCATCGAGCGTTGCTACGATGTTACCGCCCGCAATCTAGACGCTATTTTTTCTGAACTACAGGCCAAGGAAGTATTTATTCCCGGAGTAATATTGAAGACAAGTATGGTTTTACCAGGGCAAAATTCTAAGTTAGAGATTTATGAAAAGGAAATTGCTCGTTTGACAGTCAAATGCCTCAAGGAACATACACCGGAGCACATCGGCGGAATTGTTTTCCTCTCCGGCGGAATGAAAGACGAAGATGCCACCAGGCGCCTTAATAATATGCACAAGATGGGCCCACTTCCATGGCCACTTACTTTCTCATACGGAAGAGCAATACAAAATCCTGCGCTTCATAGTTGGGCTGAGAATCCTGCCGATGTTTCCACGGCACAAAAATTACTTGTCGAAGCAGCCGAACGCAACAGCCGAGCAAGCGTGGGGAAGTATGAATAACTTTTCAACAAATATTCGAAAATAAATGATATGATGTTTGTGTGAAAGAAGAAATACAAAAATTTTTTAAGGGCGAAGTGGAAGACTCAGAAGAAACTCTCGTAAAATATTCTAAAGATGCGAGCGTATTTGAGATTCGTCCCAAGCTGGTGCTCTTTCCTAGGGATACTGAAGATGTGAAACAGCTGGTAAAATGGGTTAGTTATACTAAGAACGCTCAGCCAGAACTTTCGATCACTGCTCGGGCGGCTGGCACTTGTATGGCAGGCGGAGCGATAGGCGCGTCAATCATACTCGACTTCACTAGACATATGAACCATATGATTAAGTTTATGGACGATATTCCACAGAAATATCCTGCTAAGATGCCTGCGTCTATTACGGTACAGCCTGGAATGTTCTATCGAGATTTTGAGAAGATCACTGTGGAAAAGGGTTTGATTCTGCCCTGTTATACTGCTTCCAAAAGTTTAAATGCCCTCGGCGGAATGTACGGTAATAATTCTGCGGGCGAACGGACTCTTAAATATGGCAAGACCGAAGATTATATTATTTCCGCGAAGGTTGTTTTCGCCGATGGCAATGAATATGTGGTGAAGTCGCTCAGTGAGCCAGAACTTGCGAAAAAAATGGCGCAAGGAGATTTCGAAGGTGATGTGTACAAAAATCTTTTTGATTTGATAAATAAAAACAAGGAGGAGATTGAGCTCGCCAAACCGAAGGTCCATAAAAACTCAGCGGGGTATTATCTCTGGAATGTCGTAGGCTCAAAAGAGTCGAAGATCCTGAGCGGAGGCGAAGGGTACTTTGATCTTAATAAATTATTAGTAGGTTCGCAAGGGACGCTTGGCATAGCGACCGAGATCACATTTCGGCTTGTGCCTGACAACAAACACTCGAAGCTAGTGGCGATTTTTATGAAGGACACCGAGCCTCTGGGCAGGCTAGTGGACGAGATATTAGACCTTCATCCGGAAACACTTGAGACATATGATGATAAGACAATGAAGCTCGCGGTCAGGTTTTTTCCAGATTTTCTAAAAAATAGGGGATTTGTCGGAATGATTAAGTTTATGTGGAGTTTCCTGCCGGAATTTTGGATGATGGCCGGAAGTTTTTTAGGTGGCGGCTTTCCGAAACTCATCATTCTGGCTGAATTTGCGGGGGAGAGCGAGGATGATGTCGAAAAGAAGTGTCGAGCTCTCGATGATAAAATCAGACATTTCAAACAAAAGATCCACATCACCAAAAACACTGCAGAATCCAATAAATACTGGGATATCCGCCGGGAGAGCTTCGCACTCCTGCGGAAGCATGTGAAGGGCAAAAGGACTGCTCCGTTCGTGGATGACATTATAGTCCGTCCCGAATTCCTGCCAAAGTTCTTGCCGGAGATAAATAAAATACTTAGTAAATACGATTTGACATACACTCTAGCTGGGCACGCCGGCGACGGTAATTTTCATATTATTCCGCTTATGGATTTTTCCCGCCCTGATGTCGGGCAAATCATTACCGAGCTCTCCGACCAAGTTTATGACTTAGTGAGTCGTTATCATGGCTCCATCACTGCCGAACACAACGACGGCCTCGTCCGTACACCTTATCTCTATAAAATGTATAGCGAGCATATGCTCGGGCTCTTCAATGAAACCAAAAAAATTTTTGATCCTAAGAATATTTTCAATCCCGGTAAGAAAGTTCCAGTTCCCGGAGGTGGAGGCACCAAGGAATATCTGAAGGCCCACCTAGCCATAGAGCATCCTATAGAACATAAGGTCTAAATTTGCTTTTTATATTTTTTTCTATATACTGTCTTTATGTTTTCAATTAAAGCCAAGGCCAGAGATAAGGGAGGCAATCTTAATATTTTGAGAAAAGCAGGCGAAACACCCGCTGTATATTACGGAGCCAAGCAGGAAACTACATCAGTATCCGTACCCACAATACCTTTCAAGAAGATTTGGCGCGATGCGGGAGAATCTTCGGCGATCGTTCTGTCTACTCCATTAGGGGATGTGGATGTTCTTATACACGATGTGCAAGTAGAGCCTATCACTGGAGAGCCTATCCATGTGGATTTCCTAGCTATCGATATGAAGAAAAAGATTAAGGTAAATGTGCCTCTCGAGTTCGAGGGTATTTCGGAGGCTGTTAAAAACGGCATCGGCAACCTAGTCAAAGTACTTCACGAAGTGGAAGTCGAAGCTTTGCCGAAGGATTTGCCTCACAACTTAATCGTGGATATATCCGGATTGAATACTCTAGAAGATACTGTTGTCGTTTCTGATATCAAGCTGCCGCAGGGAGTCGAAGTCACGACAACCGGTACGGATGTTGTCGCTTCTATTGTGCCTCAGGTTGAAGAGAAGGAGGAAGAGCCTGTACCTGTAGACTTATCTGCTATTGAGGTGGAAAAGAAGGGCAAGAAGGATGAGGAGGGCGAGGAAGCCGCAGAAGCCGCTCCAGAAACTGTGGAAAACAAGTAGAAATTTTTCTCAAATATGATACAATACTGACTATGGCAAGATACGCTATAGTCTTTATTGTTTTATTGGCTTTTTTGACAAATTTCACCTATTTACCCCGTGGGGCGGAGGCTTTTGATTGCATGACTCTTACCCCGAATTCTCCACAATCCGAGAAGGACTTTTGTCGCGCTGAATTGGCCCAGATTGAGACTCAACTAGCCCAGCTTTTGATAGAACAGAAGGCTCAGCAAAAACAGACTGGTACTTTGACCGGCGACGTTAAGTACTTAAACAGCCAAATCAAGGCGCTTCAGACCAAGGTAAAAGCCCGATCGCTCAAGATTACCCAGCTTAAGGTGGATATAAGCACCAAGATTACTAAGATCGGAAGTCTTTCTGAGAAGATAGAGCGGGAGCACGAGTCGCTGGCACAGCTGATAAGAAATACAAATGAATTCGATAATGGCAATCTCGTCCACCTGGTTCTCTCGGACGCAAGTCTTTCTAATTTTTACAACGACCTGGAATCCTACTCTTCCATCAAAGAGGCGGTAAAGGCTTCAGTCGATCAGATTCGGGGAATGCGTACTGAAACAGAGGCAGAAAAGAAAAGTTTAGAATTAAAGCAAGACGAGGAGACGGATGCTAAAACAGAACTAGAAATCAGCCAGAAAAAAGTCGCCCAGAGTGAAGCCGAAAAGAAAAGACTTCTTAGCCTTTCGAAAAACAAAGAAGCTGAATATCAGAAACTTGCTGCTGAAAAGAAAGCACGAGCTGATAAGATAAGAAGCGCTTTGTTTTCACTGGCTGGTACATCTCAGAAAATTCCTTTCGGTACCGCACTTCAATATGCTAATGAGGCCAAAGCGTTAACTGGAGTGGATCCTGCTTTTCTACTTGCCGTCATTACCCAAGAAAGTAATCTAGGTTCTAACGTCGGCAGATGTTATCTCGTCGCCACAAGCGGAGAGCAAGCGGGCTACTCGATCAATATTTCGACAGGTAAGACTTGGACCAACGGAATGAAACCATCGAGAGACATACAGCCGTTTTTAGATATTACTGGCCGATTGAATCTCGATCCGCTTAAAACTACTGTGTCATGTCCGATTGCTGGAGTCGCTGGTTATGGAGGTGCTATAGGTCCTGCACAGTTTATTCCTTCAACCTGGAAAATATTTGAGAATCGTTTGCAGTCAGTCTTGGGCTATCCAGCTAATCCTTGGTCTCCAAAAGATGCTTTTACTGCGTCCGCAATGTATCTAACCGATTTGGGTGCGATCGGCAATAGTGTCACTGCTCAGCATCGGGCAGCTTGTAAATATTATGGATCTGGTGGAACTAGCTGTTCCTATAGCCGGAGCGTTATTTCACTCAAAGATAGAATACAGGCAGACATCGATGTTTTGCAGTAATTTGCATTTACGTCAAATCCGTGATAACCTGAAACTCAAATGACCCTTCAATATATTCAGGGTCATGGTGAGCAAAAACCGAACCATGAAAAAAGATACCCACCCAAAATACGATGTCAAAACGAAAGCTACCTGCGCATGCGGTGCGGTTTTTGAGGTTGGCTCTACTATGCCGGAAATCCGTATGGAAATCTGCAGTTCCTGCCACCCTTTCTATACCGGAAACGAAAAGATAATGGACACAGCTGGACGAGTAGACCGCTTCAACAAGCGCCGCGCACTCTCTCTATCTAAAGCTAAAAAATAATGAATATCGATGAATTAAAAAAAGACCACCGTACGAGTTATCTTGCGGAACAGCTTTCGCGTTTGATGCGCGCGGAGGCGGAAGTAAGGGGAATGCTCGCTTCCGATGATTCTTTACACGATCTTGCTGGCGAAGAGCTGAAGACGCTTCAGGCAGAGCGAGAAGCGGTGGAGAAACAGATAGAGGATATTCTCGCGAAGGATAAAGAAGAAGAGGAATCTCCGAATGAGATAGTGCTCGAAGTGCGGGCAGGAGCCGGCGGAGATGAGGCTTCGCTTTTCGCTTGGGAGCTGGCGCATATGTACGAGAGATTTGCCGAAGTGAAGGGCTGGCAATGGAAGACCAATTATGAATCCAAAAGCGACCTTGCTGGATATAAGGAAGCGAGTTTTGAAATCAAGGGCAAAGATGTTTATAAAATGATGCGTTATGAAACCGGAGTGCACCGAGTGCAGAGGGTGCCTGCTACGGAGAAGAACGGTCGGGTACATACTTCTACGGCATCTGTTGCTGTGCTTCCAATAAAGAAGAAGACTAACTTTGTAGTGAATCCGGCGGAATTCGATATGGAATACTCGCGCTCTGGGGGCAAAGGGGGACAGAATGTGAACAAGGTGGAAACCGCAGTACGCATAATTCACAAGCCTACTGGACTCGATGTGCGTTCTACTAACGAGCGTAGCCAGCTAGCCAATCGTGAGAAAGCGATGATGATTCTGGTTGCCAAGCTAGAACAGCTCAAAGAAGAAGAGGAGAATAAGAAGTATGCCAGTGAACGCAAAGATCAAATTGGCACGGGCGACCGCTCGGAGAAAATCCGCACCTACAACTTTGCCCAAGACCGAGTCACTGACCACCGTATCAAAAAATCCTGGCACAACTTACCGAAGATTCTGGATGGTGATATCGAGGATATAATTTCCGCACTTAATTTGGGCGTAGTGGGAGAGGAAACGGAAGAATAATATTGCTTTCAATTTATGGTGTGTTATACTTATTTAGTAGGTCTCATTTAGCGAAAAGAGTTTCTACACCCGTTTCGATTAAAGTTGGAGTGGGATTATAAAGTAGTGGTTTGCCCGTATCTTTTCCGCCCAAGGCGGATCCGCCTCTGGCGGAAAAACGGGAGAAGTAAAGAAAATGGCTACAAAGCTATATGTAGGGGGACTCCCTTACAGCACACAAGAAGATGCCCTACGGGACCTCTTCGCACAAGCAGGAAATGTGACTTCCGCTGTGATTATTATGGACAAGATGTCCGGTCGTTCCAAGGGTTTCGGATTCGCTGAAATGTCAACAGCCGAGGAAGCAGCTAATGCTATCTCAATGTTCAATGATCAGGAATTTGAAGGACGAAAACTTACTGTCAACGAGGCTCGCCCTATGGAAGCTCGACCACCACGAACTGGTGGATCTGGAGGCGGATACGGTGGTGGCAACGGAGGATACGGAGGTGGTTCACGAGGTGGACGCCGAGAGTACTAACCTGTCCCGCTGAGGCGTGGATTCCAATTAAACTTTCAAACAAAAAATCACCCCTAGGGTGATTTTTTGTTGTTTAAATGTGTCCCTTACTTTGTGAGCGTGGATGGGATCGAACCATCGGCCTCTGTCTTATCAGGACAGCGTTCTACCACTGAACTACACGCTCGATTGAATAACAATATCAAAAACAGCAGACAGAAGCAACAATTTGCATACAGAATATCTTTGTACTACAATAGGGTAAAGGCGCTTCGCCTTTCTTTTTGTGGTTAAAATTGACAACAATTCAGGCAAAAATGGTCCGGACGGCGCCGGAGGTTGGTGGCAGCCGGCGGTAGAGATATTTACTGAAGTATCTGGTTGGATAGCAGGGCCTATAATTTTGGCGCTTATCTTAGGCAAATACTTAGACGGACGCTTAGGCACCAAACCCTGGATATTCATCGGGCTTACCATCACCGCCTTTCTGATTTCATCATTCGGAATTGTGAGGGTAGTAGGCAGGTATATGAAGAATATGGAAGAAGAAAGTAAATCCGAAAAAGACTTAGAACAAAAATAATTATGGCAACACCCACGAAATCAACAGAAGAGAATATAACAGAGGCAGGAGGCTCTGAGCTTTCTCATGAAATTACACTTTTTGCCGAGCCAGTGATTCATATTGGTAATTTAAATGTCACCAATGCGCTTCTGACTTCCTGGGTAGTGGTATTGTTTATCATAATCGTATCAGTGGTTCTCCGCACTCGAATGAGTACGATTCCTGGTAAATTACAGAACCTGTTTGAAATAATACTTGAGAACGCACTTGCTCTGTGCGACCAAGTTACCAACAATCGCGCGCTTTCGATGCGTATATTTCCGATTGCTATCTCCGCATTCTTTTTTATCTTACTAAACAACTGGCTCGGGATAATGCCACTAGGGGGCTTCGGTCTGGTGGAGAACGGGGAACACGGTCTAGCTTTTATTCCTTACCTCCGGGGAGGTACGGCGGACATCAACACTACGATAGCGCTCGCGGTAACCGCGGTAATTGGTGCCAACATCTTCGGTATATTTTCCGTTGGTCTCTGGAAAACTTTCAACAAATATGTTAACCTGAAGGCACTTGGAGGAATTTTCACCAAGATCCGAAAGGAGCCTACGGTTATTATCGTTGCCCCGATTACGTTTTTTGTGGGTCTGATAGAGATTGTGGGGGAATTCGCCAAAGTGGCCTCGCTCTCTTTCCGTCTTTTCGGAAATGTTTTTGCTGGGGAGGTTCTCCTAGCTTCGATGGCTGCCTTGGTGGCCTACATCGTGCCGATACCGTTTCTTTTCCTGGAAATACTAGTAGGAGTCATCCAGGCGCTCATCTTTTCGATTCTTTTGGTTGTGTACTTCACCATATCTGCGTCAGATCATGATGAACACGAACATGAAGAAATGCATGAAAAAGTCGTACATGCATAATTATTAATTATTTTTTGAAACATTATGGAACTAGACACTATCGCAAAAGCAATCGCCATCGGTTTGGGTTCAGTCGGTCCAGCTATCGCGATCGGCATGATCGGCTCCAAGGCCATGGAATCCATCGGTCGCAACCCAGAAGCAGCCGGCAAGATTCTCGTGCCTATGCTTCTCGCTGCCGCCTTCGCGGAATCGGTCGCTATTTACGCGCTTGTTATCGCATTTTCGATTTAAATTTTTTGAAATTTGAAATAGCTTCTTTCGAAAAACACGCGATAAAATTCTGTTGAATTTTTCGCTCGGATTCCGGCTCGTCATCCTCCGTAAGGTTTTTCCTAAGAACTATTTCAAATTTCTACCATAAACAAATGGAATCAATTATTGAAACATTTCACATAGACTGGAAGATAATCATAGCTCAAGGGATAAATTTTGCTATTGTTTTTGCGGTTCTTTATGTTTTCGCCCTAAAGCCGTTAAACAAACTGATGAACGAACGCTCTGAGACGATTGGCAAAGGACTGAAGGACGCTAAAGAGAATGCCGCGATATTAAGCGAGACTACTTCCAAATATGAGGAGGCGATAGCCAAATCTAAACTCGAGGCCAATTTGATATTTCAAACAGCCAAGAAGGAGGCAGAGGGTAAGAGAGTAGAAATGCTTGAGGAGGCAAAAAGTCAGGTCGCCGCACTTATTGAAAATGGCAAGAAGACGCTCGAGGCGGAAAAAGTAAAAATGGTAGGAGAAGCCAGGAAGGAGATAGTAACGCTTGCAATGCTTGCGACCGAAAAATTGACTGGTAGTAAGGATTTCGATCAGAAGGCGATAAAAGATCTTGAGAATTTATAAAATTATGGCAACTGCTTCAAACAACGATATAGCCAAGGCCCTATTCCTTACCCTCGAAGACAAAGATGGCTCTGCTCTCTCGGTTGCACTTAAGAACGCAGTTTCATTTTTACAAAGAAAAAGGCATTTGTCGCGAAGTGAAGATATTTTAACGAGATTGTCTTTACTGGAGAGAGAAAAGAAGGGTGAGCTCGAGGTAAATATCAAAAGCACAAGAACCCTCAGAGAAGAAGACAAGAAATATTTGAGAGAAATTTTAAAAAAAAGATACGGAGATAAGAAATTCATTTTCTTGGAAGTCCTAGATGAGAAAATGAT
The DNA here is from genome assembly GCA_040900015.1 of Minisyncoccota bacterium. GTDB lineage: Bacteria > Patescibacteriota > Minisyncoccia > Phycocordibacterales > UBA9973 > UBA9973. The sequence continues at coordinate 18,487 of JBBDZS010000007.1, forward strand.
TGGTGGAGTGAGGATAAAGATAGGAGACGAATTAATAGATCTTTCTTTAAAGAACAAAATCCAAAAATTACAAGAACATTTAACCAGAAACCAATGAATAACCACATCGTAGAAAATTTAAAAAAGGAGATAGAGAATTTCAAAGATACCCTACGAGTAGAGAAGGTGGGACAGGTTATGGAAGTTTTTGACGGCATCGCTAAAGTTTCCGGACTCTCCGACATTAAATCTTCTGAAATGGTCACTTTTCCGAAAGGCCAGGTAGGTGTGGCGCTTAACTTGGAGGAGGATGCTGTGGGTGTGATAATTTTGGGAGAATTTTCTGATATTCGCGAAGGCGACGAGGTTAAGGCGACCGGCCGTATTCTCGAAGTACCTGTATCTGATGCTATTATTGGCCGAGTAGTAAACGCTATCGGGGAGCCAATTGACGGCAAGGGCGCCATCAAGGCAGAGAAGACCTACCCTATTGAGAAAGTAGCTCCAGGTGTCATCACTAGACAGAGCGTCGACCAACCGGTGGCAACGGGGATCAAGGCTATCGACGCCATTATCCCTGTTGGTCGGGGACAGCGGGAGCTCATCATCGGAGATCGACAAACCGGTAAGACTGCCATCGCGATTGACGCCATTCTAAACCAAAAGGGCCAGAATATGATTTGCGTTTATGTGTCGATCGGACAGAAAGATTCCAAACTTCGCAAACTTCAAGTGCGTCTGGAAGAAGGTGGGGCTATGGATTACACGGTTATCGTTTCCGCTGGTGCATCTGAAGCGGCAGCTTTATCTTATATTGCCCCCTACACCGGAGTATCAATTGCGGAATACTTTATGGACCAAGGCAAAGATGTGCTCATCATATACGATGATCTTTCCAAGCACGCTGTGGCCTACCGAGAGATTTCGCTATTACTTCGCCGTCCACCCGGCCGCGAGGCATACCCGGGGGATGTATTTTATCTTCACTCCAGGCTTCTGGAGCGCGCTTGTCGCCGTAATGCGAAATATGGCGGAGGCTCGATTACGGCTTTTCCTATCATTGAAACTCAGGCAGGAGATATTTCCGCTTATATTCCGACAAATGTTATTTCCATTACTGACGGCCAGATATTTCTAGAGACCGATCTTTTCTATAAAGGTATTCGTCCGGCGGTGAATGTGGGTTCATCTGTGTCCCGGGTGGGTGGAACTGCTCAAATCAAGGCTATGAAAAAAGTCGCAGGAACGCTCAAGCTCGACTTAGCCCAATTTCGAGAACTTGAAGCTTTTGCCCAATTCGGTTCGGACTTGGATGAATCGACCAAAGCATCCTTGGAGCGTGGTAAGCGATCGGTGGAGATGCTCAAGCAACTCCAGTATGCCCCAGTTAAAACCGAGCATCAAGTCGTGGGCTTCTACGCCTTGACCCGCGGCTATATGGACGATGTGCCAGTAGAACGTGTCAAAGAATTTGAAGTAGGATTGATAGACTATACTGAGCAGAATGCGAAAACTTTCTACAAGGAAATTGCCGAGAGCAAGATGTGGACCGACAAAGGCGAAGCGGAATTAAAACAGGCGATTACTGATTTTAAAAATAATTTTCTCGCTAAAGTCTAATAGATAATTCATATGGCTGGAACAAAAGAAATTAAAAGAAGAATAAAGTCGGTGAAGAATACCAAGAAGATCACCAAGGCGATGGAGCTGGTAGCCGCTTCCAAGATGAAGCGCGCCGTTTCGGGCACTTTGGCTTCTCGCTTGTATGCCGAGTATTCCTGGGAGATTTTGACCTCGATCGCAAACAATGTGGAGGAAATTTCTCATCCTCTTTTTTCTACCCGAGAAGTGAAAAAAGTTCTTTTAGTTTTAGTTACTTCCAATCGTGGTCTTTGTGGTGCCTACAATGCTCAGGCAGTAAAGAAGGCGATATCACTCCTAAAACAGCCGAAATACAACAATGTGCTCGTAGATGTCCTCACGATAGGAAAAAAGGGGGACACAGCGATGCGCCGGTTGGGTAAGAATGTTATCGCGAGCTTCCTGGACTTCAGCAACAATGTGAACCTTTCGCAAGTTTCGCCTATTTCAAAATTGTTGATAGATGAATTTAAAGAGTTTCGTTACGACCAGGTGCTCGTGGTTTATACCGATTTCGTTTCGGCCCTTTCTCAAAGAGCTAATATCAAGCAGATATTGCCAGTATCCAAGCAAAGCCTAAAGGAGCTCATCGAATCATTAGACAAAGAAGCCCACCAGGAATCGAGGGCACTAGAGCTGGAATCGAAGACTGAGTACTTGTTTGAAGGCAACCGGGATAAATTCGTTGGATCGCTCGCAGAAAAATTGACCACGATGCAGCTTTATCAGATGCTTCTCGAATCCAATGCCTCCGAACAATCTTCGAGAATGGTGGCGATGAAGAATGCCTCTGAGGCTTCTGGTGAGATGATAGACGACCTTACTCTGGTATTCAACAAAGCAAGGCAGTCGAACATTACTAGGGAAATATCCGAAATAAGTGCAGGCATGGCGAGCGTCAATTAATATTATAAGTTTATTAGATAAATTAAATTATATGCAAAAAGGTACAATCAAGAAAATAATCGGACCGGTCGTAGATGTAGATTTCTCCGCCCAAGGCGGATCCGCCTCTGGCGGAGGAGTGCTCCCGGAAGTTTACAACGCTTTGTATGTCGAGCGTGGTGGCAAGAAACTTATCCTGGAAGTCGAACAACATCTTGGTGGCGGTTTGGTGAGGACTGTGGCTATGGATTCTACCGACGGACTCGCTCGTGGGATGGAAGTCGTAGACACTGGGGCTCCTATTTCTGTACCGGTAGGAGTTTCTACACTCGGACGAATATTCAATGTTCTCGGAGAGGCCATTGACGACCTGCCTGCGCAGGCAGGCGGCAAGGAAATGGTTAATGCAAAAATGTCCCCAATTCACCGCAAAGCGCCCGAATATGTCGCTCAGGCTACTAAAGTTGAAATTCTGGAAACAGGCATCAAGGTTGTGGACCTTATTTGCCCTGTGCTCAAAGGAGGTAAAGTTGGGCTTTTCGGAGGAGCTGGTGTGGGTAAGACCGTGGTGATTCAAGAACTCATTCATAATATCGCCTCGAACCATGGTGGCTATTCTGTTTTTGCAGGAGTTGGAGAGCGAACTCGCGAAGGTAACGACCTATATCATGAGATGAAAGAGTCTGGAGTCATAGACAAAGTGGCAATGGTCTTCGGCCAAATGAACGAACCGCCAGGTGCTCGCCTGCGCGTAGCGCTTTCCGGCCTCACTATGGCGGAATATTTTCGCGATCAGGAAGGCAAGGATGTGCTTCTTTTCATCGATAATATTTTCCGTTTTACTCAAGCTGGATCCGAAGTATCCGCTCTCTTAGGGCGCATACCTTCAGCCGTAGGTTATCAGCCTACGCTCGGTACGGAAATGGGTATTCTGCAGGAGCGTATTACTTCTACCGATAAAGGTTCGGTTACTTCCGTTCAGGCAGTTTATGTGCCTGCCGACGACTTGACTGACCCGGCTCCAGCCACGACCTTCGCCCACTTGGACTCTACTGTGGTCTTAAATCGATCGCTTTCCGAAATAGGTATTTATCCTGCCGTGGATCCTCTAGACTCCTCTTCAACCATTCTCGATCCGAATATCGTAGGTGAGGAGCATTATCGCGTAGCCCGAGAGGTGCAGAGAGTGTTGCAGCGTTATAAGGATTTGCAGGATATCATCGCCATTTTAGGTATGGAAGAATTGTCCGAAGCGGACAAGGAGCTAGTGGCTCGAGCTAGAAAAATCCAGAAATTTCTTTCTCAGCCGTTCTTTGTCGCCGAACAGTTCACCGGATCCAAGGGGCAGTATGTTCCGCTTGCGGAGACTATTCGTTCATTCAGCGAAATTCTTGCGGGCAAGCACGATGACAAACCAGAAGGTGAGTTTTATATGAAGGGCGCACTTTAATTTATGATTTTTGAAAATGGGTTATTATGACCAAGAAATTAAATTTAAAAATAGTTACTCCGGAACGCCTTGTCCTCGAAGAACTCGTGGATTATGTTAGCATCCCTACCAAACAAGGAGAAATCACCATACTACCGGATCATATTCCGATTATTGCAGAGCTTTCTTCTGGAGATGTGGTGGGTTGTGTAAACACAGAATGTATTCCCATGGCAGTCGTGGGCGGATTCGTGGAGGTCAAGAAAGATGAAAAGGGTAATACCGTTGTGGCAATACTGGCGGATTTTGCCGAGCATGTGGGCGAGCTGACGGACGAATCTATCGCCCGCGCCAAGGCTCGAGCGGAAGAACTGCGAAAGGAGATGGAAAACAGGGGGCATGTGGACTTCGAACACTTCGAAGCAGAATTGGAGCGTTCACTTACTCGCGTCAAGATTGCCGACAAATGGAGGACGCGGAAGTACAGAAAATAATGTCAAAATTTTATGTAGTTGCTACGCCGATAGGCAATATGGGGGACATCACCCTTCGGGCTATTGAGACGCTGAGAGGTGTAGATTTGATTCTCTGCGAAGACACTAGAGTTACAAAGAAACTTTTGTCAAAATACGAAATACAGAAGCCCACCATGAGCTATCATACACATAGCAAAATTACTAAAATAGATAAGATATTGGAATTATTAAAAGAAGGGAAGAATCTAGCACTTGTTTCTGATGCAGGGACTCCTGGAATATCCGACCCAGGGTATCAGTTAATTTCACAAATTTCCGCTAGGCAAGACCTAGCGGTAAAAGTAATTCCGATTCCTGGACCGAGCGCTGTGATAACAGCCCTGTCTGCGTCGGGATTGCCTACCCACGAGTTTACATTCTTAGGGTTTTTACCGCACAAAAAAGGAAGGGAAACTTTATTTAAAGAGATTGCCGAGTCAAAGCGGACAATGGTTTTTTATGAATCACCACATCGGATATTAAAAACCCTAGAATCACTTGCAAAATTTTGTCCTAATAAAAAAGTTTGTATTGCACGGGAACTTACTAAAATTTATGAAGAATTCAAAACCGGAACACCAGAAGAAGTATTGGAATATTTTCAGCCAAAGGCTGATCAGCCTAGGGCTGAAAATAAAGTGAGAGGGGAATTTACGGTAATTGTATTTTAAAATAAAAATTCGGTAAGAGGCGCTTCGGTGTGTACCGGGCGCCCCTCCCGAGCGTTGATGGGGCATATTATAGCCCCCTATTTTTCGGCGCGTCTTCGCGCGCGGAGATCGACCACTTTTGCCATTCGTTTCGGTTTGCGGACAGCGAAGAGGTCAGGGTCGACCTCCACATATACCCTCCAGCCCCGAAAGGGGCCAGTGCCGAGCTTGTAGGCTTCGGCAAACGAGTCTACGACGACGAACGAGTCAACCGCGGCAACTTCGCCCTGTGCGGTTGGCCTTTTAAAGATCCATGTGTCTGCGAACATCTTTTCCCTCCCCGTGTATTATAAAACATTTTGTGACAATTACAAGAGATCCTCTGGATCGACAAATATTTCAAACAATGGTGGAAGTGCAAGCAGTTTGGCCAAAAGACCCTGGTCCAGACTAGAGTGCGCGGAGAGCTCCGGATAGGACCAATTTTTCGGGTCGACTTTAATAAGCGCGTTCGTGACATAGCGGCCTTTTTGTTTGGAAATAAATCCACTGAAAATTTCTGGATTATAACCACCGAAATGATTCATTAAAAAATCTTTAGCTCGCAGGGTTTCAGTTTTATCTCCATGAAATGTTATTTTAATAAATCTCTTGTATGGTGGATAGGATAAGTTTTTCCGGTCGACTAGCTCTTCGCGGATAAAATTAAGCAAGTTGCCCCGAGTGAGAGCGAGTAGCGCAGGGTCTTTTTCATTCTTAGTTTGGATAATCAATTCTTCTTTTGTTTTGCCGGCAATCGCTATAAGTAGCTGAACTACTTTCTCACTCATCTTATAATTTGGTATGCTCCAGAAGGAATCGAATGCAGCGACGACTGATAAATCAACAGGATTTTCGAGATAATAAACTGCCATTTCTGTGCCGACTAATATTACCCCTTTTGATTCCTCAAACTCTTCTAATAATTTTTTCGCTTGTTTGGCTGTTTTAATTGACTCTTTGTCCATCCTAAATATTTTTACTTTGTCTTTAGCAGAGAACATTTGTTTGAGATACTCGAAGACTGTTTCCGTGCCGATGCCGAGCGGTAATAAGTTCCAGCTACCGCAGGACTGACAGAGTGTATCTTCTTTCATTTCGGTTCTACATTTATTACAAACTAACATTCTTTTCTTACCACTCTCTGATAAATATAACACCACTGGAGCACTGCATTTGGGACAGGCGACCACATGACTGCAATCTTTGCAAATTGTTTGAGTGGCCAACCCTTTTCTGAGTGCAAAGACAAAAACATTTTTATCATGCTTAATCGCATTTTTTATTTCATCCGCACTTTCTTCCTGCAGAACCTGGAATTTTCCTCCTGTTCTATCATTGGCTTTTTTTGAAGAACTAACGATTTTCATTTTGTCCTCGAAATCTAGTCGGAAATTGAGAGTATGCATGGGCACAAAGTGGTCGAGGTCAGTGCGCGCAATAGTCTCGAAACGGAGCAGGGTGTCACTTAGAATAAATTTGATTCCGGATTTTGAGGCAAACAATTCGACAAAAACTCGGAGGTCAATGTAAGGTTTGGAGATCATTTTATAAGAATTTGAATTTTCGCGTTCTAGGATAATTACTCCCAAATCTCGCCTTGGTACGGAAAGGAAAGGTGCGGTGCCTAATATGAGTATCGGATGCCCGGTCGTTATTATTTTCTCTAGTGTTTCTAGGGTTTTTTTTGCGTTTAGACCACCGTGAATGTCAAAAATAAACTGCTCCACGCCTTTGGACAGAGCCTTCTTGAGGATTTTGATATCGTGTTCTGTAGGCAAAACAATGAAAATGGATTTTTTCAGAGCAAAATTTTCCCGAATCAGCGTCTTATATATTCCCATCCTCTCTTCGGGCGGCATTTGGAGTAGAAGCTTTTCTGGTCGGAGTCGGTCATTCTCTTTGATGTTTTTATTTTTTTCAATAGCTTTCCATTTGGATATCTGGTCGTACTCATTTCGGAGGATGGTGGGTATGAGCGTACCAAGAGCGTAGTTCGAACTTGAAGCAAAATATTTGCCGGTTTCAATAGCAGAAGAAAAAAAAGTTGGAATGAAAAACGAATTCTTTTTAATATCGATTATTTTTTTCAGATTGAAATTCATCTCCTTTACACCGCTCTTTGCCTGGGTCGCTTCCTCTACGGAAATGACAAAGCCAAGCGCTTGCTTGCTTCTGATTGGGATGGTCACAATACTACCAATATCGATTTCTTTCGAGGTGAAATAAGTCAAATCGCCGCCTATCGGGCCTTTTTGGAGCGGTATTACCGTCACGATTTTCATGACTTTTATTCTAGCATAAATGTGATATATTTCTTTTATGGGTATTTTTTCTAAAAAGCTTGGAATTGACCTCGGAACAGCTAATACATTGGTTTTTTTACCTGGGAAGGGCATAGTCCTAAACGAGCCTTCTGTGGTGGCAGTGTCTGAGCAGGACAACAAAATTTTAGCAATCGGCTTTGAGGCCAAAGATATGATCGGTAAGACGCCGGAATCCATCATTACTTATTGTCCAATGAAGGATGGCGTTATCGCAGACTACCGCGTGACTGAGGCTATGCTCCGATATTTCATAAATAAAGCGATGGGCAGATTTAATTTATTCAAGCCGGATGTTATGGTTTCCGTGCCAGCCGGCGTAACTTCGACCGAACGCCGGGCAGTAGTCGAAGCGGCCATCCGCGCGGGAGCTAAGAACGCATATGTGGTCAAAGAGCCGATCTTAGCTGCGATTGGAGCAGGCATACCCATTTACGAATCGAAGGGATATATGGTAGTAGACATCGGTGGCGGCACCACAGACGTGGCGGTGATTTCTCTCGGTGGTATCGTAGCCTCTACTTCGGTCAAATGCGCAGGCAATAAGATAGATGCGGCCATTGCGGACTATATTAAGAAAACCTTCAATCTTGCCATTGGTGATCGGACTGCAGAGGAAGTGAAAATCAAAATCGGTGCTGCTATACTGCTCGACGAGGAACTCCGGGTCACTATCAAGGGCCGAGATTATATCCAAGGGTTACCCCGCTCCGCGCAGGTCTCCACTAATGAGATAGTCAAAGCGATTGACGGAGAATTGAAGCAGATTGTAAAGGCCATCAAGGATGTTCTCCAGGAAACTCCACCCGAGCTCGCTTCCGACATAATGGATCACGGTATAATAATGACTGGTGGTTCTTCTCAGCTTCGTAACCTGCCGGATTTGGTTTACCGCAAGACGGGGGTGAGGGCGAACCTGGCTGAAGACGCACTCTTTTGCGTGGTAAATGGCACTGGTATCGCACTGGAACATCTCGATGTCTATAAAAAAACAGTACTAAGCAAAAAATAACTATGGGCATTTTTCTCAATACAGACAAAACCAATCTACATCACGCGTACCTAATAGAAGGCGACAGGACACTCGTTCTTAAGGAAGTATTGAAATTCGT
>JBBDZS010000007.1:27160-31358 GCA_040900015.1 Minisyncoccota bacterium
TTAGAAGCGAGCTTGCATATGTCAAGGATTGTCCTTGACACAAGATATTTTGAGCAGATTATGAAAGCACGCAAATTTCTCCGTATGCCGGGTTCCTCCGCAAAAATGCTTTTGGAATCCGTCGCCCTTACTGTTCCACAGAATTTATTAAAATAAAAGTCCCATGCTATAATACACACATGCAATATAATTTTTCGAATTTTAAAACAGAATTGAAGCAAGTCACGGAGCATCTAAGCAAGGAGTACAGCCAGCTGAATATTGGCCGCGCCAGTCCTATGGTGTTAGATGGCATATCTGTGGAGTCTTACGGTTCATTCGTACCGCTTAAAAATGTCGCCTCGGTTTCTATCGAGGATCCTAAGACTCTCCGCATTGCTCCTTGGGACAAAAGTCAGATAAAGGATATCGAGCGGGCAATAGTAGGCGCGAATCTGGGCTTGTCGGTGGCTACAGACGATAGTGGTATACGGGTTATTTTTCCTCAGTTGACCACCGAGACTCGTCAGACTTTGGTAAAAGTGCTCAAAGAGAAACTGGAAGAATCCCGCATTACTGTGCGCCGAGAGAGGGAACAGGTCTTGGGCGACATTAGCGAAAAGGAGAAATCTGGTTCAATGACGGAGGATGACCGTTTTCGTGCCAAAGACGAACTACAGAAAATTATCGATGAGGTGAATAATACACTGGAGGGTATATTTGAGAAGAAAGAAAAAGAAGTCTTGGGATAAATTATGTCTATAATTATTTTTTTCGTAATATTGTTAATACTTGTAATAGTGCATGAAGCGGGGCATTTTTATTCTGCGAAAAAGTTTAGCATCCGGGTGGATGAATTCGGTTTCGGATTTCCTCCAAAACTTTATGGCAAGAAGGTGGGCGAGACGGAATACAGTTTTAACCTCTTGCCCATAGGTGGCTTTGTGAAAATCTTCGGGGAGAATCCGGATGATGAAAATACCTTTGGCCCAGATAAGGACCGAAGCTTTATCAACAAGCCAAAATGGCAGCAGGCCATCGTGCTTGGGGCCGGGGTGTTCGCGAATTTCCTCCTAGCCTGGGTTTTGTTTTCATTCGGCTTTATGTCCGGCATGCCTACTTCTGTAAGCAATGTAAATGCAGACTACTCACTAGAGGATGTCCGGCTTTTGATTGTATCTGTCATACCGGAATCTCCAGCAGAGAAAGCGGGGCTCGAATCCGGCGATACGATAGTATCACTTCAGTCAGGGAATGACCTGGTTACCACTGATGTTAATCCAGAAATTTTAAAATCATTTGTTTCTGAGAACGCAAATAAAGAGATTGAAATAGGATACTACCGCGCAGGCGAAGAAAATGTGGACTACCTTAAGGTTATACCAGCTTCTGAGAACGGAGGAGAGCCGATGATCGGGATTAGTATGGATTTGGTTGGGGTCGCCAAATTGCCCATTTTTAAGGCCTTTTCAGAGGGAATGAAATACACCCTATTTGCCACCAAAAGCACCGCTGTAGGGCTCTACAGCCTTATAAAAGAGGCTATTTTGGGCCGAGGCAGTATGGAGTACATTACTGGGCCTGTAGGAATGGTGGGCATTGTGGGCGACGCTTATGATCTTGGAATTTCTTATCTGCTTTCATTCGCAGCCATAATTTCTATAAATCTGGCAATAATAAACCTCCTACCATTTCCAGCACTAGATGGTGGCCGCTTATTCTTCCTTCTGATAGAAAAGATCAAAGGTTCGAGACTTAATCCTAGATTTACCAATGCGGCCAATCTAGTTGGTTTCGCGATTCTTATATTGTTTATGATTGCGGTGACTTATCATGATATTACTTTACTGTTCTAATGAAACTAATACATGAAATTCGGGCAGTAAAAAATAAGAAAGAACTCGCAAATATAATTAGGGCCCAAAGAATTAGCGAACAAGTACTACGATATATCGTAGCAAAATTAAAAACTGGAATTTCAGAAAAAGAAGTTGTGGAGTTGATCCAAAGAAAGTTTGTTAATTTAGGGGCGCCCATACTTTCTTTTTCACCGATCGTAGCCTTCGGTAGAAATTCTGCGAATATTCACCATAAACCAAGAAAATCAAAATTAAGAAAAGGCGACATCATAATGTTTGACTTTGGTTGTACTGTTAACCAATATTGCTCTGATATGACTCGTACATTTTTCTGGGGAGAGCCAAGCAAGCGACAGCAAAAAGTTTATTTGGATGTTCTTGACGCGATGGAGAGAGCCATGGCCAAAATCGGGAAAAGAGAAAAGAGGGCAAAAGTGATAGATCGTGCAGCTCGCGGATTTCTGGCAAAGAAGTATAAAAATAATTTTCAGCACGGTCTCGGCCACGGAGTGGGGACGGTCATCCACGAATGGCCAAACTTCAAGCCCAAGAGCGAGGACACCCTGCCTGCAGGTTGCGTGATGACGATTGAGCCGGGCATATATCTAAAGGGCTGGGGTGGCGTTCGAATTGAGGATATGGTTCTGATAACCAAAAATGGCTATAAAAATCTGACTAGTGCACCCAAAGATCTGCAAAGTGCGATTTTGGGATAATTGAGTTATAATAATGTCCATGAAAATTAAAAAGTTAAAAGTCGCGGTGTTGTTTGGAGGCAAGTCTGCAGAGCACGATGTATCATTGGTTTCCGGCAATAATGTCATCAATGCGCTTGATAAAGATAAATATGAAATTACCCCTATCAAGATAGGAAGAGACGGTAAATTTAATTTTGAGTCCGTAAAAAAGTTCGATGTGATTTTTCCCGTTATGCACGGCCCTTTCGGTGAGGACGGCAGTATGCAGGGGCTATTGAAACTCGCTGGGGTTCCTTTCGTAGGTCCCGGGGTGCTCGGCTCAGCCGTAGGTATGGATAAGGATACCATGAAAAGGCTATTACGAGAAGCCAAAATACCGATAGGTAAATTTACTATTCTTCACGCAGGTCAAAAGAGTGATTATAATAAAATAAAAAAAGAACTCGGGCTACCTCTTTTCATTAAGCCTGCCAATATGGGCTCATCAGTTGGGATCAGTAAGGCTAATACCGAGAGTGAATTTAAGCGAGCGGTAAATATAGCATTAAAATATGATTCCAAGCTGGTGATTGAGGAATTTATAAGCGGGCGGGAAATTGAATGCGCGGTTTTGGGTAACGATAAGCCCATCGCTTCGGTTCTCGGAGAAATAATTCCCAAAAGTGATTTCTATTCCTATAATGCTAAATATGTAGATGAAACTACTACAGTTACGAATGTTAAGCTTCCTAAAAATATTACCAAAAATATACGGGATATGGCTGTGAAAGTTTTTCAAGTGCTCAATTGTGAGGGTTTGAGTAGGGTGGACTTTTTCCTAAAGAAAAACGGACAGGTCCTGGTAAATGAAATAAATACGATTCCCGGATTTACGAACATAAGTATGTATCCCAAGCTATGGGAAGCAAGCGGTGTATCGCAGTCAAAACTATTGGACAAATTGATTGGGCTTGCACTTGAGCGTGCCCAAAAAGAAAAGAAATTATTAACTACTGTAAAGTGAGTGGCCTAGCTATGGCAGACAGAAAGCTCGTGCAGGCTCCAAGGTTGCTTTTTAGCCTTGTTTATACTAATCTATATCTATGTCACAAGATAGACTTATAAAGCTCGCCTGTTCGACCTGCAAGAGAATCAACTATTGGTCCAGCAAGAATAAGAAGCTCGTAACCAAGAAAATCGAGCTCAAGAAATATTGTAAGTGGTGCAAGGCACAGAAAAAGCACAAAGAGATAAAGAAGTAGTTTCCTACCTTTATTTTTTAAGCCTTTCTGTTATACTGAAAACGACCCTAATAGGGTTGTTTTAGTTTATAGGGGCGATTAGTTAAGTGGTATAACTTCGGTCTCCAAAACCGATGTCGGGAGTTCGATTCTCTCATCGCCCGCATAGAGAGACTGTGTCGGTGAAATGGGTCGCGCGCTCGCGCGCGATATGCATCAAGGGGTGGTGGAAATTCTCGCCCGCCTTGCGGGCGCAAGCGAATTCGGTGGGTGGGCAAAATGAGACAGAGACGGATTTGTCGCGCAATACGGGGTTCGTTCCAATTTTTTTGAAATAGTCACGAATTTCAAAAAAATTATCTGAGGAAGCCAGTTGCGTGGCTTTTTTCATATCTAAAATCCATTCCCGCAAGGGTTCGACCCAATTCTTTCTCTCGGCTCG
>JBBDZS010000008.1:0-4959 GCA_040900015.1 Minisyncoccota bacterium
GCAGTTTCAAAATCAAGATCCTTAACCGCCTTGTTCATTTCTTTCTCTTTGAGTTTTATTATTTTTTCGTAAACCAACTTGTTTCGCTCCTCATCCGAGAGGGACAGGTTCTTTATCGAGTCAGATTCGTTCTTCCCCTTATTGCTCTTGTCTTTAGCAAACGCTTTTTTGAAAAGCTCGACATCAAGCATGAGCTCCGCATTCACCGCCTTACCATGCTCGCTCTCGAGCTCCTCGGTGATATCCTTTATCTTCTTCATTATTGTCTTCGGAGTGATGCCATGCTTAGTATTGTATGCGATCTGGGTATCTCTCCTCCGCGCGGTCTCCCTAAGCGCGTAGTTCATCGCCTCGGTCATAATGTCGGCGTAAAGCACGACCTTGCCTTCGCTGTTTCTCGCTGCACGACCGATGGTCTGAATGAGCGAGGTCTCGGAGCGAAGGAATCCAGTTTTGTCCGCATCAAGTATTCCGATGAGCGCCACCTCTGGCAGATCCAAGCCTTCGCGAAGTAAGTTGACTCCTACCAATACATCAAATTCTCCTTTCCTGAATTTTGTCAGGATTTGGATACGCTCGATGGTCTTAATATCGCTGTGCAAATATTCCGCTTTAATTTTTTTATCTTTTAAGTAAGTAGAAAGATCTTCCGCCATCCGCTTAGTAAGCGTAGTCGCCAACACTCGAAACCCTTTTTTGATTGTTTTCTCCGCTTCTTCAATAAAATCAAATATTTGTCCTTTATAACCCCCGCTTTCACTGACTGGGCGAACGATAGTCTCTGGGTCCACCAATCCCGTCGGGCGAATGATCTGCTCCACGACTTGCTCGCTCTCTTCCCGCTCATAGTGGGACGGAGTCGCGGATGTATATATCACCTGTCCTATACGGCTTTCAAATTCATTGTACTTAAGCGGCCGGTTGTCTTTGGCTGAAGGAAGCCTGAAACCATATTCTACAAGGGTATTTTTACGAGAAGCATCTCCGGCGTACATCCCATGAAGTTGCGGAAGGGTGACATGGGATTCATCTATGATTGTCAGAAATCCGGGGTTACCGTCCTTGTCGTGTGGGAAATATGAAAGTAATGTCTCCGGCGGTTCGCCTTCTTGTTTCCCCGAAAGATGACGAGAATAGTTCTCAATACCATTACAGTAGCCGATCTCTTTGATCATCGCCAGGTCATAATTCGTACGCCTCTTTATTCTCTCGGCTTCAAGTAATTTGCCTTCTTTCTCAAACTTTTTCAATTGAATAGTCAGTTCTTTTTTTATATTAATTATGGCCTTATCTTTTTTGACATCTTCGGTAATGAAATGCTTTGCTGGGAAAATAAAAATCTGCTCCTCTTCATTTATTATTCTCGAGGTCACGGGATCGACTTTGGTAATCTTAGTAATTGCGCCACCGCCAAATTCAACTTGGTACATAAAAGTTTCCGACACTGGCATAAACTCTACTCTGGAACCTATCGAACGAAATTGAGCGGGGTTCAAATCCATGTTAGTGCGTTCGAAATGTATTTCGATTAGCTTCTTCATCAGAGACAAGCGGTCTATTTTCATTCCAAGTTCCAGTTTCATATTCACTTTTTGATATTCTTCGGGACTACCCAAGCCATAAATACAAGAAACAGAAGCCACGATAATAACATCCTTGCGAGTCAACAGTGCCTGAGTTGTGGCATGTCGGAGACGATCGATTTCCTTATTTATTTGCGCGTCCTTCTCTATATATGTATCAGATGCGGGCATGTATGCTTCGGGTTGGTAATAATCGTAATAAGATACGAAATAATGCACAGCTGCGTCCGGAAAAAACCCGCGAAACTCTTGGGCTAGTTGAGCCGCGAGGGTCTTGTTGTGAGCGATTACCAAGGTAGGCTGATTGTTTGCTACGATGACATTAGCCATCGTAAAGGTCTTGCCAGTACCCGTAGCTCCGAGAAGCGTCTGTCTTCTCATTCCTTGTTCTAGCCCTGAAATTAGTGCGGAAATAGCTTTCGGCTGGTCGCCTGCAGGCTGAAAAGGGCTCTTTATATTAAAAATTTTTTCTTTGCTCATAGTTTTAGTTAATACCATTTATACCATAGATAATGTATTATTGAATAATGTCCGGGCCGGAATTCTATAAAAACAAATGGTGGGTTTTGCTTTCTTTTTCAGTTCTGATTTTGGTAATCTACGGTCACACTCTCGGGGGAGGTTTTGTCTATGATGACCGCGGGATC
This sequence comes from Minisyncoccota bacterium, assembly GCA_040900015.1. Taxonomy (GTDB): domain Bacteria; phylum Patescibacteriota; class Minisyncoccia; order Phycocordibacterales; family UBA9973; genus UBA9973. The sequence continues at coordinate 2,231 of JBBDZS010000008.1, forward strand.
CTGGAAAATTCTGCTATGCTCCAAAATACCGAAAATCTGGAGCAGATACTGCTTCATCCCTATTGGAATCCAGAAAGTGGGCTCTATCGGCCGGTGACTCTCTTAAGTTACTCTCTTAATTTTACCATTTTTGGACAGTCTCCTGCTTATTTCCACTTCGTAAATATTTTATTATATGTCGTTATCTCATTTCTAATATATTTACTGGTAAAAAATCTTTTCCGTAATGGCATTCTGGCTTTTAGCACAGCGATTTTGTTTTTATTTTGGCCCATTCATACCGAAGTGGTGGCAAATATTTCTGGCCGTAGTGAACTTTTGGCTCTTTTCTTTTCGTTATTAGTTTTACTTCAGTTTGTGAAAGATAAACCTAATTTTTGGCTTGCTGGGCTATGGATGTTGTTTGCTGTTGGAAGCAAAGAGACCGCAGTGGCCACTTTGCCTATTTCCCTATTGGTTTTATATATTAAAAACAGTTCTTTAAATTTATCGACATTAAAAAAACACTTTCGTTTGGTTTCGGCGGTTTTAATATCAGCCTGTTTTTATTTTTTTCTACGCTTTTATGCGCTTTCCTACAATTTCGGCCTCGAAAATTTTTTTGGTGTAAAAACCACTTCAATTGAAAACCCTCTTATGTTTACTGATGTGCTTTCGCGGGTATCGACAGCTTTCGGGGTATTGTGGATATATTTCACGAAACTATTCTGGCCGGTTCAACTTTGTTCGGATTATTCTTACAATCAAATACCGATCGTTCCTAGTTTTTGGAATATGGGCTCTTTGTTTGGGTTATTCCTGTTTATGGTTTCGGTTTGGCTCTTGATTCATTATCTCAAAACAAGGCCAGTTTTGTCTTTGGGTGCAGGAATTTTTCTTTTTTCCTTCATTCCGGTCTCTAATATATTTTTCCCGACTGGTACTATCGCCGGAGAAAGGCTTTTCTTCTTCCCTTCTTTAGGTTTTGCTTTGATAATTTCTTATTTGATATATAAGCTTTACTTAAAAATTAAAAAGCCCCATCTGAAAATACTGCTAATTAGTCTGATGGCAGCCGTTCTGATAGGTTATGGCCTGATAAGCATAAAACGCTCTTGGATGTGGAATAACGAAGAACGTTTGTTTTTGTCAGCGGTGAAGTGCGCGCCTCAAAGCGTACTCTCTAGATCAAATGCAGGAGCTATGCACCTTCTTCGGGGCGACTTAGCAAAAGCACAAGAAGAGTTGGAAATAGCTATGAGCATCAAACCAATATACTCGAAGGGTATCAACAATCTAGGGCTGGTATATTTCCGATTAGGTCAAAATGAAAAAGCCAGAAAGTTGTATTTGGAGGCCCTACGCCAAGAATTTCCTTATTTCGGGGCAGCAGAAAACTTAGTGCTGTTGTACCTTACGGAAAATAAACCTGAAATGGCTCGACATTGGCTTCGTTATCTTTATCCAGGAAATGAAAATTTGATAAAAAATTTTATTGATAATTATTACTCTAAATAAAATAAATGAAGTTATCTATAATAATACCGACCTACAACGAAGAGCGGACAATACAACGGATTATCGAAAAAATCAATGCTCTGAATATCTCCATTGAAAAAGAAATTATTGTCATCGATGATGGCTCGAATGATAAAACTTGGAAAATTCTAAGTGAGTTCGCAACACAACAAGATATCAAATTAGTTCGCCACCCTAAAAATCTTGGAAAGGGGGCGGCTGTGCGAACAGGCTTAAGGAAAGCTACGGGTAATCTGGCAATTATCCAGGACGCAGATCTAGAATACGACCCACAAGAAATATTAAAATTACTGCCACAAATGAATACGAAAATTTCAGCAGTATACGGCCAAAGAAGCACTGAGATATGGCCCAAACGTGGCTATCATTATGTTCTCGGAGCGCAAATTATGACCAAAATAATAAATTTTCTTTATGCTTCTCGCCTCAAGGATATTTACACAGGATATAAGCTCTTCAATCTGGACATTTTAAGAGAATCGTTTGCAAAATTAAAAAGTAGTGGGTTTGAATTCGAAGCAGAGGTGACTTGTGAAATATTAAACAAAAAAGGAATAATAGTTGAAACTCCAATCAACTATACTCCCCGCAGTAAAGAAGAAGGAAAGAAAATAAAGTTTAAAGACGCTGTTTTCGGATTTTTTATGATCTTGCGATGTTTTTTAAAAAACTGAAAAGTGAAAGACCTAATCTTGATTTTTAGCCTTATTTCATATATATTCTTAAGAACGCGTCCATAGCTCAGCTGGTAGAGCAGATCCCTTTTAAGGATAAGGTCGCAGGTTCGATCCCTGCTGGACGCACAACATTAAGAATTTAATTATTTATACACTCAGGTAAGCGCGGGATTAAAAAGCTTCGAGTAGAAATTGCTCCAGCGCGGCCTCAGCATCTTTCCCAGACTTCCGAGCCTCGGGCAGTAAATAGGCTAGCCTAGAAGAAAAGTTTTCTAACTCCGTTTGTGTGAATTTTCCAAAATTTTTCTTTAAGATCATATCTTTAATTTTCCAGAATAAAATCCCTACTAGCGGTTCGAGCTCGGCTCCGTTTGCAATCGCTTGACGATAATAAACCCAGAGATTAAGTTTATCTTTGGCGGCAAAAGCATTGGCGAGAAGAAAATTATCAAACTTACCTTTCTTTTCTTTTTGCAGTTCGAAGGCATTTATTTCTGCCCGCGCTTTTTTAAAGCTATCAATTATTGGTTTGAG
>JBBDZS010000008.1:5059-30778 GCA_040900015.1 Minisyncoccota bacterium
CGAAGGCATTTATTTCTGCCCGCGCTTTTTTAAAGCTATCAATTATTGGTTTGAGCAGTTTACCTTCCAGAAAAATAAAGTTACTTTGGGACTCGGCGAGTAGAGCCAGCTTATCTAGAATAAAGTCTCTTATTTCCTCGTATTCCAAAACACCAGTAAACACTATGATAAATTTAGGCGCAAACAAACCTGCCCCAGAATACAGGCTCTCGATTTGCATTCTATCGAAACTATCCTTAGAGATCTGAAGCACTTCCCCATCTAAAGACTTTAATAGATTTTCGTAAGCTTTGCGCTTCTCGTCCGCATCATCACCGGTAAAAAGATATATCATAACCTAGAGCTTAACCGCTTTTTTATATTCTAAATACGGCATGCCGTATTTATGAGCCAGCATATCCTCCTGCTTCTTTAGGAAAACGCTCTTTGATATTACGAAGGAAATAAGAGTGGTAACGATCACAAAAAGCGCATTTGCTAGTATTCCAAAACCAAGCATCAGAAAGAAAAGTCCCCAATGGGTAGGGCTACGCGTATAACAATAAGGTCCCCGACAAAATGTCTCTTTACTGATATTGCCTTTATCCAGATTCCTGGAAGTATATTGCGCCCAAAGAATCAAAATAGTGGCAGCGCCTAACAAAATAAATCCGAGGGGTAATAAAATCATCGTTTCAAAAATTCTAAACCTGAATATAAGATCGAGGGTAACCCCGACCAAAAATAACAGAAAATACATCGAATAAGACTTCGCCAGGACCCGATGCACATCGTAGGCTATCCCGCTTCCCGTGATCGCACTTTTTATTTGAACTACTTCGTGCATCTTTTTATTTTACCACAAATTATTTAACCTGACCAAAATTGTCCCCGTGACCAAAATGTACTTCAAGGGGCACTTTGGTCTCGTATTTAAGGTACGACCTTTGGAGCACCCCCTCCATAGCGCTTTTTATGATTTCCTCCGCCTTTTCAAGTACACTTTCTTCTATTTCATACACCAGCTCGTCGTGGATCTGTAGCACTAAATGTGCCTTATCCTGCACCCCCGCTTTAACCAAGTCTTCTTCCGCGTACCTGATAGCGAGCTTGATAATGTCGGCTGCCGTGCCCTGCACTGGGGCGTTTATGGCAGTGCGCTCCGCCATACTCCTCATAAAAGGAATACGCGAATTGATATTAGGAAATGTCCGCCGCCGGCCGAAAAGAGTTTCGGTATAAGTATGCTCCCGGGCAAATTCTTTAACACTTTCCAAATAATCCCTCACCCCGGAAAACTGATTGAAATAATTGTCGTAAAATTTCTGCGCTTCTTCGCGAGTGCCGCCTAAATTTTTGCGCAAGGAAGAAACGCCCATACCGTAAATGATGCCGAAGTTGATCACCTTCGCTTTGCGACGCATTTCACCATCCACTTTCTCGATCGGAACGCCAAAAACGAAAGAAGCCACACCAGAATGAATATCTTTTTTATCTTTGAAGATCTCAATCATTTTCTTATCTCCGGAGAGCATCGCAGCGACTCGAAGCTCGATCTGGCTATAATCGAAGGCTGCCAGCTTAAATCCCTTCGCCGACACGAATCCATTTCGAATTCGGCGTCCTTGTTCGGTTTTAATCGGTAAGTTTTGTAAGTTAGGGTCTTTGGAAGAAAATCTTCCGGTAGTTGTGCTGTTTTGGAGGAATTTGGCGTGAAGTCGTCCATCATCTCCTGCCATCTGAGGAATCAAGTCAATATAAGTAGAGAGCAATTTTTGTAGTTCGCGATAAGCCATTATTTCGGTAATGATCGGGTTACCTTCTTCCAATTCCTCCAAGATGGAAACCTTGGTCGAGAAAGACCCACTCGCACTTTTCTTACGACCAGACTTAAGCCCCAGCTTATCGAAAAGAATCACGCCGAGCTGTTTTGGAGAATTTATATTGAACTCTTCTCCAGCCATTTGATATATCTTTGCTCTCAGTTTTTCTAAATCCCTATGATAGTCGCGAGATAAACCTAAGAAATATTCTTTATCTATGAGAATTCCATGGTCCTGCATTTTCTTTACTACTGGAATGAGAGGACATTCTATTTCTTGATAAACATTTATCAGGTTCTTCTCTTTCAACTTCTTCATTATGTGTTCGTAAGCGTCATCGAATTTCCTGGTCTTCCCATAAAGCAAAATATCTCCCAACCCAGGATTCGGCAAATCGGAATTGATGAGCCATAGGCCGATGCTTGCCTCCTCTAACTTTTGTGGGTCAACTTCCTCTCCTGTTTCGCTCTCATCAGTAGGAAAAAGCGAAGACACAGCGTTAACCTCTGCGCCGTTCTTACCAAAAAAACTTTTTAACCGAGCAAAAAGACTTCTAAATTCGAACTTTGCAAAAACTTGTTCGATCTTACCCAGATCTGCCGCCTGCCAAAAGGTTTTTTCCGGGATTTGGAAAGGTACAGGAGCATCGAGTCTGATGGTCGCAAGCGTCTTCGAAAAAAGCGCCTCCTCCTCGTTGTCCTTGATGAGTTCAATAATTCTATCTGAAAATCCCAACTCCTTAAATATTTGTTGACCGGTCTTCCCGCCAGAGGCGGGTCCGCCTTTGGCGGATACTTTTTTATAAATTTCTTCAATGGTGCCAAATTTTTTAATAAGTGTGGTGGCAGTCTTCTCACCTATGCCCTTGATGCCTATGATATTATCCGACGGATCGCCTCGAAGACCTTTATAGTCCGGTAGAAATTTGGGATGAAAGCCAAAACGCTCTATCACTCTTTCTTCATCATATAGTATTGTGTCGTTGATCCCTTTCTTTAAGGTGTATATTTGAACTTTATTGCCATCTACCAACTGCATCGTATCCATATCGCCGGAAGCAATAATGATATTTGTTTTTGCGTCCTTTTTTAATTTCGAAACTATAGTACCTAGCACATCATCGGCTTCAAATCCAGGTGCATCGTATATCGGAATTCCAAAAGCTTCGAATATTTCCCGAGAGCTCGCAAGCTGAGAGACGAGCGCGTCGTCCGTCTTAGCTCTACCAGCTTTATAACCCTCATATGCATCGTGACGAAATGTCTTCTCCGGCAAGTCGTAGCAAGCCACAATATAGTCCGGCTTAAGCTCGCTTATGATCTTCATTAGCATAGTAGAAATGCCATAAAGAGCTCCGGTAGGCACCCCGTCGGATGACGAAAAATCAGGCAGCGCATGGTAGGCCCGGTGAATGATAGCGTGAGCATCTAAGAGGACCAGTGTTTTAATATCCTTGTTTTTTGACGCCATTGTGTAAAGTATAACAGATAAGATATACTTTATATGCAATGCATGATTTCGATGAAGAAAAGCAGAATAAACAGCTGGGCGACCTAAGGAAAGAGGAAGAAGAAACATTGGTAGCCACCTTGGCTGAACAGAAATACCATCTACCATATATTGACCTATACAGACTGGGCATAGACAATGAGGCCTTGCGTGCAATCTCTGAAGAGGAGGCTCGGGAAAAGAAAGTGGCCCCCTTCAAGCTTTTCGGTAAAAATATACACATCGGAGTTCGGACCCCTACCCCCGAGCTTTTCCAATCCTTAAAAGAGTTAGTAGACAGAAAAAATCTAGTCCCTGTTTTTTATATGGTGTCGACTGGCAGTCTAGAAAAAGTCTGGGGTCGCTACCAAGAATTATCCCAAGCGGAGATCTCCCAAGTAGGAGGCCTGGACATTTCTGGTGAAATACTTCGAGACACAGCAAAAAATATAAATAAAATGCAGGATATCGAAAAGCTGGTCAAGGAAGCAATCGAAGACAATAAAATACACAAAATCTCTCGTATCTTGGAAATTATTCTAGCGGGGGCCATCGCCATCAAAGCATCCGACATTCATATCGAGCCCGAAAAAAACAGGAGCAGGCTCCGTCTCCGACTCGACGGCGTACTCCAAGATGTAATTTTTTTCGACCTGGATATTTATCGACTTATTAATTCCCGGATAAAGCTCCTCTCGGGAATGAAGCTCACGACTAAGATTGCCCAAGACGGTAGATTCAACATAATGGAGGGCACAGAGGAGATAAGCATCCGCTCCTCACTCATCCCCGGGGCTTACGGGGAATCTATTGTGATGAGAATACTAGATCCGAAATCTATCCAGGTAAAAATCGAAGAGCTCGGCATCGAACCATATCTATTCTCTATAGTGGAAGAGGAAATAATAAAGCCAAACGGAATGATCCTGGTTACTGGCCCGACTGGGAGCGGTAAGACGACTACCCTATATGCCTTCTTAAGAAAGATATACACGCCAGAAATAAATGTGGTGACCATCGAGGACCCTGTAGAATACCATCTTCTTGGCATTACTCAGACTCAAGTAAATGAGGAGAAGGGCTACACTTTTCCAGAAGGCTTGCACTCCGCGCTCCGACAGGACCCGGATGTAATAATGGTGGGCGAAATCCGAGATACAGACACAGCCCAAATATCGGTGCAATCCGCCTTGACCGGCCACATGGTCTATTCGACATTACACACGAACAACGCCGCCGGAGTTATCCCGCGTTTGATTGATCTTGGCGTAAATCCAAAAATTTTGGTTTCCGCGCTCTCTCTCTCCATCGCTCAACGTCTAGTGCGCAAACTCTGCGTCTCCTGTAAAAAAGAAAAAATACCGACAAAAGGAGAAGTGGCGATCATCAAAATGATAATGGAAAGCATAAAAGAAGAAGGTAAAGATTTTGCGAAGTACAACATTAACCCGAAGGCTGAAATAAAACTTTGGGAGGCCCCGGGTTGTGATGCCTGCAATATGACGGGTTATGCCGGCCGAATAGGAATTTTCGAAGCGATCAAGACAGACGAGGGAATCGAGAAAATAATTCCTGATAATCCAAGTGAACGGGAAATAAAAAAAGTAGCTAAGACGCAAGGTATCCTCTCTATGCGTCAGGATGGAATCATAAAAATATTAAACGGCATCACTTCCTTAGAAGAAGTCGCAAGCGTAGTGGACCTAAACGAGGAATAATCCTTCGGCTCCGCTCAGGACAAACAAAAAAGCATTAATCTCTAAACAATCCTCTTAAAGCTGAACCCTAAGAGTAACAAGATATTATAGGATGACCCCAGTGTCTATAAATAGAACCAGAATGTCCTACGCAAAATCGTATAACCGGTGGCTGATTGCTTAGAGATTAATGCCTTCTTTCCTAAAAAGAAAAGAGATTATAAATCTCTTCGTATGTGTATTGTACTATGCCTCAACATCGGGCTAATGCTATAATGTTGATAGTGCTGTTGATACCCTGTTGATAAAGGCATGCACAGCAAGCACTATAGGTAGTATAGCATAATAAAAACTCAATGTCAAGCCCACAAGACCAGAAAAATACTAAAATCGATGAAAAATCCTTAAATAATGGGGTTAAATTAGGTGAATACGCTCTTGATGCCACTCTCCGCCCTCAAGCCTGGGAAGAATATATCGGCCAGAAACATATAAAAGACAATGTTAAGATACTCCTCCGGGCAGCCAGGGAGCGCGGCCAAATCCCCGAACATATCCTATTTTATGGACCCCCAGGGCTAGGCAAAACCACCTTGGCCCACCTTATTGCTAAAGAAACTGGCCGACAGATGAAGGTCACTTCCGGGCCGGCAATAGAAAAAGTCGGCGACTTGGCCTCGATACTTACCAATCTTTCCCCGGGCGATATCCTATTTATCGACGAAATCCACCGGCTCAATAAAATGGTAGAAGAGATCTTATATCCAGCAATGGAGTCCGGTGTGCTCGATATTATCATCGGCAAAGGCCCTTCTGCCCGCACTATCCAGCTAGACCTGCCAGCTTTTACTCTGATCGCAGCCACCACTCGAGTGGCCATGGTTTCTTCCCCTCTTCGTTCTCGTTTTGGTGGGGGCGTCTTCCGATTGGAATTTTATTCCAATGAAGAAATAGCGGAAATCGTCCGCCGTAGCAGTAAATTACTTCAGGCCGAACTAGAAGAAGAAGCTTTAAGTGAGATCGCCAAGCGTAGTCGCTTTACTCCCCGCACTGCGAATTATTTCCTAAAACGTTGCCGTGATTTCGCTCAAGTAAACAAGAAAAGTTTGAATAAGAAAACGGTGAGAGAAGGACTGGATATGCTCGCAGTTGATGAAAGTGGTTTAAACTCTTCGGATCGGAAATTTTTAGAAATATTAATCGGAAAGTTCGGAGGTGGGCCAGTCGGCCTCAAGACCATCGCCGCGGCGATGAGCGAAGAAGAAGCGACTATTGAAGAAGTTATTGAGCCATATATGATCCAACTCGGCTTTCTGGAACGCACCGCTCGTGGCAGAATCGCCACTGGTAAAGCATACGAACATATGGGCTACGACCTACCGGCAAACTTGCAGGAAAAATTACTGTAAAAAAAGCAAATGAAAAAGTCGCCAGTGCTTTTTCTCAAAAAGAAAATCTTAACGACTTTGATAAATTTGGGCGGGGGCGCCCAGCCGTGTCCGCCTCGCCCCCGCCCTTGGTTGACTCCTCTGTCCTCCTTGTGCTACCCGCTTGGGCCGAGCGAATCGCTCAGCCCGCAGGTTGCTTCTTTTTTATCATATAATAAATATTTAAAAAGGCAATAGTTATCCCCAGGTCTGAAAAATGCTAAAATTAGCAAATGAAAGTCCTAGGAATTGACCCTGGTTTTGAAAGATTAGGAATCGCTATATTGGAAAAGCTCCCTGGTGATAAGCGAGAAAAAGTACTTTTCTCAGAATGCTTCAAGACTCCGGCAACTTTAGATTTCGCAGACCGCCTGCTTATGGTGGGTAAAAGAATTAGGAAATTGATTGCAGAGTACAAGCCGGACATATTAGCGATTGAAACCTTATTCCTAACTACAAACCACAAAACGGTTATGCCTGTCGCTGAAGCGCGCGGGGTGGTAATTTATGAAGCCATAAATGCCGGGCTTAAAATTTTCGAATCTTCTCCGCCACAGATAAAAGTGGCAGTTACTGGCGACGGCAAGGCCGACAAGAATCAGGTAATAAAAATGGTAAAATTGCTAGTGGAAGTGGATAAATCTAAGAAGTCCGATGATGAGCTGGATGCGATAGCTGTGGCGCTAACCGCCTTTGCCCATATCAGGTAGCAAGTTATCCACACATTTTATTGCCAAGAGTTATGGTTTTTGTTACAAAGGAGGAAATTATAAAAAATAATATTATTAAAGGTCGCTTTTAATTAAATAAGTATTCGCCGCCACAATGTGGCAAACAATATGGACGAGACAGAAGAGATTGAGGATGTTGATGAATTAGGGCCGGAATTAAACGAGGATTTCCCTTTCGAAGACGATGAAGATAGTGATGATCCCGATAAAGACAAGTAAGTAGGGTAAATAGAAACTAAAAATAAAAGCGCTCTCTCGGGCGCTTTTATTTTACTTTTATTTTTATAAATTTCTTCTTTCCGAGTCGGAGTGTAAGATTTTCGGTAAGTTTGGTGTTTTGGTCGGTTATATTTTCGTCTTTTACTAGGTTGTGCACAGCATTCCCCAGCACCAGTCTCCGCCACTCTCCTTTGGATGATATTATTTTATTTTTCACTAGGACCTCACTCAAGAGTTCTCCCGCTTTTCCTTCTATTTCTTCCATCTCCTCTGGTATTTCCCCTTTTTGAAAAGTATTAGAAAAATTCTGTTCTGCTTTTTTAGCTTCTTCTCCCCCGTGGAGCGTAGTGACGAGAATTGATGCAATTCTTTTCTTAAGTACCATAGGATCTTTCTTGAGATCAAAGGACTCAATCTCATCCATCGAAACATCGGAGAGGAGGGTAAACATCGGAATTATAGCGTCGTCTCCCAGAGCCATAATCTTGCCATATAGGTCGCCCGGCTCATCTGTCAGTCCTATCACATTACCCTCACTCTTGCCAATCTTTACACCATTAGAATCTGAAAGGAGGGGCGTAGTCATTACAAATTTCTCCTTATCCTTCATCGCTTTAAGCAAGGAACGGCCGCAAAGCATATTGAAGGTCTGGTCGCTGCCGCCTAATTCCAGGTCCACCTCCATTACAACAGAATCATACGCTTGGAGTAATGGATAGAGGAATTCTCTTAGGTTGATCGATTCTCCAGCCTTGAGTCTCTCTTGAAACATATCTCGCTCTATGAGCTGTTGAACTGAAAAATGCTCCGCAATATTTAAAATTTCGGTCTTAGTAAGCTTATTCAGCCAGTCCCCATTGTACATTATTTTTATCGGGTTTTCTCCGTCGAATCGGACAATCCTCGATGCTTGTTCTAAATATCCTTTGGCGTTTTCACGAAGCTCCTCGCTGGTAAAAAACCTTTCTCGAGTTTTCTTCTTGCCCGTCGGGTCGCCCGCTTCTCCTGTACCATCCCCAATTAAAAAAATAACTTCGTGGCCCAAGTCTTGCCACTGTCGGTGTTTTCGCAAACCCACCATATGGCCTATATGGAGCCTATCGCCAGTCGGATCGAACCCTTGATAAAGCTTTAATTTTTGGCCAGAAATCAGAACCTTCTTTAGGGCTTCTTTTGAGGGATATATTTTGTCTACTCCGCGTGAAAGCAGTTCTTCTATCCTGTTGGGGTCCATGATGACTTTCATATTTCAAATAATACCATATTTCTGCTATATGGAATACCATATAGCCAAGGCTATCGGACATTAAACAGGTCTGTTTATGCTCCTCTTTTTTTGCTATAATCATACAAATGCGGAAACAAATACAAAAATTCCTTGAAAGGCTACCTAAACCTGTCAAAAAACTGCTAGAAAACAAGAGATTACTGAAAAACATAGCCCTTTTCATAGGAGGCGTTTTTATTCTGTTTACAGGGGTGGGGTTAATCTGGCTCGCCTCTCTCAAGATCCCGGATTTTAATTCCTTCGAAGATAGAAAAATAATAAATTCCACAAAACTATACGACCGTACAGGAGAAATTTTGCTATATGACATCCATCAGGATGTCAAAAGAACAAATATCCCTTTCGAGCAAATGGGAACAAACATAAAGGAGGCTACAGTGGCTATCGAGGACTCCGAGTTTTACAATCATAGTGGTATCCGCATCAAATCCATCTTCCGTGCGACCATCTGGGCAAAAATCACAGGCAAGAGGGTGACCGGCGGCTCGACCATAACCCAACAACTCATAAAAAATACCCTGCTTACCGCGGAAACTACTTTAATAAAAAAAGTTGGTAGAAAAATTAAGGAATGGATGCTCGCCATTAAGGTAGACAATGCGATGTCCAAAGAAAAAATCCTAGAGCTTTACCTAAATGAGATTCCTTATGGTGGCACACTTTACGGTATACAAGAGGCCTCTATGACCTATTTCGATAAGAAACCGATGGACTTGACCATTGCGGAAGCGGCATATCTAGCGTCTATTCCTCAATCCCCGACCCTGCTTTCGCCTTATGGTAAGAACAGAGAACGGCTAGATGATAGAAAAAATTATGTCCTCTCCCGTATGTATGAGCTCGAGTACATCTCTAAAGAAGAGTATGAGCAAGCAAAAAATGAGGTTGTGGAGTTTGTGCCTCGTTTGATTGCTGGTATTAAGGCTCCTCATTTCGTCTTTTTTATTCGAGAATATCTAGAAGAAAAATACGGGGCAGAGATGGTAGAGAGGGGCGGCCTTCGGGTGATAACCACATTGGACTACACCCTTCAAGAGAAAGGTGAACAATTTACCAAGGAGGGCGCGCTAGAAAACTCAAAGAATTGGAATGGTGAAAATGCTGGCCTAGTGGCTGTAGACCCTAAAACCGGTCAGATACTTACCATGGTGGGTTCTAGAGATTATTTTGATACGGAAATAGATGGCAACTATAACATCGCGACAGCGCTCCGCCAGCCTGGTTCCGCTTTCAAGCCATTCATCTACGCTACAGCCTTCAACAAAGGCTTCACGGAGAATACTGTACTCTTTGACCTGCCTACTGAGTTTTCGGGCACTTGTAATGCCTCTGGTAGCGCCCTACCAGGATACAGCCAGCAAAGTTGTTATATGCCGGACAATTATGACGGGGAGTTTCGGGGCCCACTGAAATTGAGAGATGCGCTGGCTCAATCTATCAACATTCCTGCGGTAAAATTATTTTATCTTGCTGGGCTATCTGATTCTCTAAAAATATCGGAAGATATGGGTATTAGCACCTTGGGTGATGTCAGTCGTTACGGTCTTACTTTGGTCATCGGAGGTGGAGAGGTGTCTCTTTTGGATATAACTTCTGCCTATAGTGTCCTCGCTAATAGTGGAGTAAGAAATCCATACACGGGCGTTCTGCGGATCGAGGACCCACATGGAAATGTACTTGAAGAATTTACACCAAAACCAAAAGAAGTTCTGCCTAAAAATACGGCTCTTCTCCTGTCGGACATCCTGAAAGATAACAATGCTCGCACCCCTACATTCGGAGCGAATTCTCCGCTTAAGGTTGGTAATTATGAAGTGGCCGTAAAAACTGGTACCACCAATAGTAATAGAGACGCTTGGACGATAGGCTACACTCCTTCCATCGCGGTGGGTGTATGGGCTGGCAATAATGACAACACACCTATGAAAAAAGGTGGCTCCGCTCTAGCTGGGCCGATTTGGAACAAATTTATGTCTGAAGTATTAAAAAATATTCCTACAGAACAATTTGAAAATCCCAACAAAGATGTGGACCCAGGGCTCAAGCCTGTTCTCCGGGGCTATTGGCAAGGCAATGAAACTTTCGTTATAGATAGAATCTCCGGTAAGCTTGCGACGGAGAACACTCCACCAGAAACGAGAGTAGAGAAAGTCATCACAAACGTACACTCTATTTTATATTGGGTGGATAGAAACGACATTTTGGGACCTCCTCCGTCCAACCCTGCAAGCAACCCCCAGTTTGCGCGCTGGGATGCGCCTATACAATCTTGGTGGGCTAGAAATAGCTATAATTATGGCTTTACTTCCTCCTACGATAGGCCTACGGAATATGACGATGTTCATACACCCGAAAACCAATCTATGATCCAAATAGTGGAACCCAACAGTACAATCATTTACTCCCCCGACCAACAGATCCAGATTCAAATTATGAATCAAAAACCTGTTCCTCTTCAAAAGATAGATGTCTTTATAAATGATGTGTATATAGGGACTTCGGAATATCCTTTTTCTTTATCTTTTATCCCGAGGGACCTGGAAAATCTACGAAGCTCAAACGAAATTCTTGTGGTTTCTTATGATGCAAATTTCAACCGGGGGGAAGCCCGTATGGTCTTTAATGTTTCTAATTAACGGATGTCTTTGGGTGCTTTATTTTTAAACCATACCTCTAGTCCTAGTAAAATTTGCTCTTTTTTAAGTAAAATCTCATTTTTATAAATGGGTTTTATATTCAAATAAACAGTGCCGTTTTTTATCTCAATTTCCTCCTTTTTAACTTGGAGCCCTGTGGTCTCATTTATAATATTTAATACGCCTTCTTTTTTGGCTTCTCCACCAGAGAGGAGGTGTGAGAATCGACCCAAAAGATCTTTGATCTCAATCATAGTTATCTATTCATTGGCATTATCAAATAGGTAAACGAAGAATCAGAGACAGGAGAAATTACGATTGGCCGAGAACCTTCCGTTAGTTTGATAGCTAGACTATCAGTATTGATCGATTGGAAACAATCAAGAAAATACTTATAATTGAAACCTAGTTCCACATCTTGCCCTTTTAGCGCAGCGTCTAGATATGTCTTGTTTTCTCCAATGTCGTTATTAGAGGAAGACAACTCAAATTTTTTCTCTTTTATGTTTATTGATAAATTAACCTGGTTGAATTTATCGGAAAATATATTGGATAATTTTAATGCACTTAATAAATCTTGTTTCAAAAGGACGGCTTCGGTCTTTGGTTCTTTGGGAATTATCTGTCGGTAGTCTGGGAAAACACCGTCTATTATTCTAGATGTTAGGTATATATTATCTGATGAAATGGATATTTGGTTCTTACTAAAACAAACTCGTAGAGATCCACTTATTTCTCCAAATATTCTTAATATCTCTGGGATGTTCTTAAAAGGAATTAATATCCCTGATATATCTTCAAGCCCTTTTACCTTTATCTTTTTTTCTGCCAAACGAAAAGAGTCTGTGGAAACAAAAATAAGATTATCCTCGTTTGTATATATATAAACGCTGGATATTTCGGGTTTTATATCAGAAACAGATGAGCTGTAATATACGGATTTTATACCTTCTATTAACTTCTTTGAATCTATTTCGAAATTAGATCCTTCTACTTGAGGGATAGTTGGAAAATCCTCGTGTTGGTTGCCTTTTATTTTTATTCTACTCTTTTTTGTTTTTACCATTAAATTACCATCGTTGGATTCTAAAATTACACTCTCATTTCCAACAATATTTGAAAAAATTCCAGAAAGAACAGATCCGGATACAGCGACAACACCTTCGTTTTCTATTTTCGCCGGTATTTCTATTTCTACACCTAGGTTTAGGTTGGTTGACCTTAATTTAAGTGATTTACCTGAAGCGGTAAGAAGAATTGAGTTTAGAACAGGCAGGGTTAAATTTTTTCCCGTTATCCTCTCCGCTTGTAAAATCCCGTTTTTTATTTTTTCCACCCCGCATTCTAATTTCATATGTTTATATCTTATATATTTAATCTATTAATACTATTAGTTGTGTGAATATGTGGGTAATTTTTTTTGCGTTGTTTTTATTAGTTATTTAACTTATTTTTTACTTATTTAAATTTGATAACTTTTTTATTGTAAGGTTATTTTTTAAAATTTATTTTTTTGTTGTTTTTAATTAACATCTTATTTTTTATTCTTAGTATCTTATCCTTTACTTATTAACAATCATTTAAACATAATTCTAATTTGTTCCAACTCTTGCAATAGTTGTGGGTCTGTTTTTAAGTTCGCTTTTATTTTAAGACAGGAGTGAATCACAGTAGTATGATCTTTACCCCCGAGTTTCTGCCCAATAAGTGGGTAGGATACATTAAAGTCTTCCCGGAGCAGATACATAACCACCTGTCTGGCTTTCACAATTTCTTTTTTTCTTGTTTTCTCATAAACAGAGGCTTCTTCCAGTTTATAGTGTTCGCTGACAATTTTTACCACATCTTTAATGGCCATATTCTTTTTAGGCCTCATGTTGTTTTTGAGTAGGTTCTTCACCTCAAGCAGGCTCGGAGCTTTATTTTTAAGCTTGTATTGGCAGACAATCGTGTTTAGACTGCCTTCTAGTTCTCGTATATTGCCCTCTATAGCGCTTGCAATATACTCGATGATGCTTTGATCCAATTCTATGTTTTGCTCCTTTAGTTTTACCTTTAGGATCGCCAGGCGGGACTCATATTCTGGTTCGGATATATCCACTATCATTCCTGCAGCAAAACGGGACTTTAAGCGGTCTGCTAGCTCTGGTATGTAGTTGGGGTGCTTGTCCGAAGAAAAAATAATTTGCTTATTGTTCTCATGAAAAGTATTGAAAGTGTGGAAAAGCTCTTCCTGGATTTTTTCCATTTTACCGATGAACTGTATGTCGTCTATTATAAGTAGATCATACTTTCTATACTTCTCTTTAAACGAGTTGGCTTTGTTACCTTGAAGAGAATTTACAAAATCGGTGGCGAATTTTTCCAAGGTCATATAATGGACCTTCTTATTTGGGTATTTTTCTTTTATTGTGTTCCCTACTGCCTGGATCAAGTGTGTTTTTCCCAATCCTGTGCCACCGTAAATAAAAAATGGGTTATATTTAGTTCCTGGACTCTCGATAATAGCCTGTGCCGCAGCATACCCGAGCTCATTGAATGTGCCCACAATGAAAGAATTGAAGTGATATCTCGGATTTAAATTATCTTCTGGGCTGATATAAAGGTCTTTGAGTGGTAGTTCTTTATTTACATATGGTTCAGTGGACTGTTCTTCTGGCTCTTCTGATTCTTTTTCTGTTTTAGAGATAGTGTATTCCACCGCTCGCATATTATCATAGGCATCAGCTACAGTTTTAGTTATCAGTTTATGGTATTTATTTTTAAGCCAGTCTCGGACAAACTCATTTGGGACGCCTATATATATGATTCCTGTGTCTTCTTTTAAAATTGAGGTATTTTTAAACCAGGTACTGAAATTTGCTTTTGAAACACTTCCTTCTATCTCATCTAAGCAAGTTTTCCAAAGTTGTTTTACATTCATTGCTCAATATTATACTATTATGCAAGTTGAGGGAACTTGAAAAAACTTACTAACTATGTTGATAAGCTGTGGATAAGAATTGGGGCTTGCTAGGTGCTCGTTTTTATTATAGACTCACTGTATGTCACAAACATACCAGCCAAAAAAAAGGAAAAGAGCTCGCGCCCATGGCTTTCTAGTGCGTTCTCGGATAAAGACAGGTAAAAAGGTTATTCAAAGGAGAAGGAGAAAAGGACGCGCCAAACTAGCGGTCTAAACCCCTTTTAACCACATGCTTCTCAAAATAAATAGACTCGACAAGAAGACCATTGAAAAGATATTTAAATATGGGAAATTTATCGGCTTCGGCAGTATATCGTTTAAATATATACTCGAAAAAGGCTTGCCAAGCAGGGTTTCTTTTATTACTCCAAAAACAATAAGTAAAAAAGCAACTACTCGTAACCTTCTAAGACGAAGAGGATACGGTATTTTAAAGGATAAATTTGGACAAATCCCACTCGGAACGGCAGGAGCTTTTATTTTTAGTAAAGATAGTTTAGCCAAGTTTGGCGGAAGAAAGAGTAAACAGCACAACCCCGCGCAAAATTTAGATTATGAAATTACGAAAATACTTAATAAAATCAATTGATTTTTATCAAAAACACAGCCCCCGGTTCAAAAAACCAAGTTGTGTTTTTTACCCCACCTGTTCGCAATATGGCAAAGAAGCAATCATAAAATATGGGGCTTTTAAAGGGCTTTGGTTAGTAGGGCGAAGAATTTTGCGGTGTCACCCCTGGCAGAAACCCAAAATTGATCAATTAAAATAAAGCTTTTTTCATACCCGCCCCGTAGTAAATTTTGCTAAAAATTTTACTTCGGGGTAGAATGGGATAATGTTACATTATCTTTGGGACACCGTCTTATATCACCCTTTTGTCAACCTTCTCGCCTTTATCGTATCTGTTGTGCCAGGCGGAGATCTCGGAATAGCTATAATAATACTCACTATTTTGGTGAAAATTGCCCTCTACCCCCTATCACAAAGGTCAATAGAGAGTCAGGCAAAGATGAACCTTTTGGCGCCAGAGATCAATAAAATCAAACAAAGCGGAGGGAGTAAGGAAGAACAGGCGAAAATGACCTTCGAACTGTATAAAAAACACAAAACAAACCCATTTTCGGGCTGTTTTTTGGTTTTAATGCAAATACCAATCATTTTTGCTTTATATTATGTTTTTTATACCGGTATTAGTTTTGACACCGGTATACTTTATTCCTTTGTTCCTGTGCCGGGAGAACTCAATACTATGTTTTTGGGTATTATAGATGTGGCTGGAAAAAGTATAGTGCTCGCAATCCTAGCTGGCGTGTCTCAGTATTTCCAAGCGCGTTATATGCCGAAGCCTCCCACCCCCGATTCTAGTATGAGTGATTTCGCCGCAAGTTTCCAAAAGAGTATGCATATGCAAATGAAATATTTTTTTCCAATCATTGTTGCTTTCATTTCCTACACCATTTCCGGCGCTATCGCGTTGTACTGGATAGTCAACAATGTATTTTCGATCGGCCAACAGCTATATGCGAACAGAAAAAACAGTTTGGTAAAATCAGTAAAGGCGGAAATAAAAGAATAGAAATATCATGGATAAAGCAGAAATACAAAATCTAATAAGAGAACTGATTGCAAAGATTGATATTCCCGTCGAAGATATTTCTGTCGCCGAGGAAGGCAAGAGCGTGTGCTTCAAGGTATCTGTGGCTGAGCCACATTTCTTTACCGGCAGAGACGGAGAGGCTCTATATGCATTAAATCACCTAGTTCGCAGGATGTTGGAGGGCAAAGCCGGCGTAGATAGAGAGGCTACAGAATTTCTAATAGATATCAACGATTTTCAAAAAAAGAAGATAGATAATGTTCGAGCAGTGGCACACCTGATGGCCGAGAGGGCGCGGTATTTCAAATCGAGCGTAGAAGTAGACCCTATGTCTTCTTTCGAGCGCCGGATCATACACGAGTTTCTAGCAGATCAAAGCGATGTAAAGACGGAATCCGTCGGCACAGGGCCGACTCGGAGAGTCGTCATAAGATACCTCGGATCTATCTAAGATAAAATTCCCAAAGGAAAGAATCTTTTTTATTAATAAAGAAAAGATAATTTTCGGCCTCGTCTAAACTTAGGCGAATACCGTCAATTTCTTCGCCATTTATTTCTGCTACTGGGTTTAAAAGAAGTGTAGCTTCTAAGGTAGAAGTATTGATTCTCCAAATTTGGTCATCAAAAGTCACCCCGCCTTGATACCAAATGTCCGGGTAAGAACCTATGGGGGAGGATTTTGGTACAGCGCAGTAAATAACCTCTTCTGACCTAGCCCAGACGCATTTTTCTGGAAGACTACGAAGACCAACGGGTTTGGATTCTCTTGAACTAGTGTTGTAAAGAACCAAAGCCAAATCGTCTCCACTGTAGAGAACGAAATTACCGGTAGGGCTTATAAGTGTAGTAAGTCCGTCTATTGGGCCGAGGGTTTTGGTGACACTACGGCTACTTAAGTCGAGCTTGTATAGATAACCTGGTACAGAAGATGCGGGTTTGGTATTTAGGGATATCATATTGTTGTTGGGCCAGGAAGAAAGCCATTCGGTAAAAGCCGAGTCGAATACCTGAGTTTTGCGATTGTTCGTAAATTCGAGAGTGGTGCCCACCACCCCGTTGCCTACCTCGAATAAATAAAACATTTTCATGGAATCGAGAGACAAGCTTATGTCACTGACATCTTCTGGTAGGAAGGAGCCTTTGATTTCGTAATCATCCCGGGCATCTTCTCCTATGAACTCTTTTGGCAATACCCCGACAAAAGTATCTATTGTCTCGTCGCCCCCTTTTAAATATCGCATCACGACCGTGCCACCCTTATTACCAAAATAAGCTTCGTATAGTTTAGGAATAATAGTGCTCGAAAACTTAGTCTGTTTAATTTTATCGGCGAAAGTTTGATAGATTATCCCGTTTTCTTTCTCGGCGTAACGCACAGCTGGAGCGAACTCAGTCTGAGGAGGTATTGTGACCACCGGCTCCCCCTCCACATCTTCATCAGCCCCTGTTTCTGCAGGAGGAATTTCTTTTAAACGTTCCTTTTGGAATGCTCCATATCCCGCTATCGGCATCGAGGATATTTTTTTGAGCTTCATCGCGGCGAGTTGTTCTTCAGGTAGATTTTCATAGTCTGGAATTTGTACTGGCTGATTATCCTGCGGAGGTGCGGGGTCTTTAGCAAAAGGGTTCCAGCTCGAGAAAAAGTTGCCACCACCTTCTTCCGATGGATCTTCGGGTGTGCCTCCACGAGTGAATAAGAAAGCCAAAAATATGATCGCTGTGATCCCTAGAACTATTATTAAAAGTATCAAATTTCTTCGTGACATAAAAGTGTTTACTATCTTCCTATATGCCAATGATTTCCTTCAAATAAGTAAGGACCTCCGGTTTCTGGATATCGTTGCCACTTTACTAAAGGTTTTCCGCCAGATAAGTATTTATCAAGTTCCGGACTTCTCCTTAAGTCTATTGTAGCACTTCCTTTATGGTGAGTAGTGTTCCCTGAATTACCTCCATGTAACCATGATTCTGTGCCTCCCGTTAAGACTAATGTGCATTTACACCCATATTGTATAGCTTGTAGTTTACTTATATCTAAACCTCTAGTCGAAGTACAGTTTTTTTGACCTACTGTTGTACACTCAGGATTATTTAGTGTAACGTAGGCCGGAAGAGTGGTTTTTTGGGCGACCGTATCGTCCCATGGGTTTCCATGGGTTGCGCCATTCTTGTACTTTCCATTTATAGGGGTTTGAGGCATGTCTGCTTCTATGTCTACCTCAACAATAGCAACCTTAAGGCTTTTTAGATCTGTCTTAAGTAAATCCGGATTAATTGTATTTAAAAGTGCATATGCGCCGAGGGCTACCAAGAGGCCTAGGAGGGCTTCGGTTATCCTGGTTTTGCCTTGCTCTTTACTCGAGATGAGCTCGCTGGTCATATACTCCATACCTCCGACCACAATCATCACCACTGCAAGTACAGCGCAGAGTCCGATGAAAAGGCGTATCATAAGGTTCAGATAGCCTCCCAGGGCTTTGTCGTCCGTAGGGTTGAATTTTTCAAAATCACCAATCGGCTCGAGGAGCACATAATTTGGGTCTGGTATTGTTTCAGACTGGGCTCTAATATTTTCGGCTGGAACAAATAATGCAGCCAAGAAGAGAATTATTAAAATATACTTTAAAAATTTCATTTAAAATTCTATATTTATTTCCTTGCTGGCTGTCTGGAATATTTTGTTGCGGTTTTCTATCTCGAGTCTCAGTTTAGACACTCCAGAGACACCCTCCACTGTCTTTAGCGGTATTATATTTTTTGTTCCGATCGGCGCAGATACCGCTGATCCATTGATCGCCCAACTGAATATTAGGCTAGGAATTTGAATTTGTTTTGGAGAAATAAAATAAGGCACAGCCACCACTATTTCTTCGCCGTTGATTCTATGATTTGCCGAAAGTTCTCGGTTGAAAATTATTCCCATTTTCGCATCTTTTCGGTAGAAGGATATTCTTGGTAAAAAAGTTCCAACATCGGTGCCCCCTCTGGAAGAATACCTTTGATCTATAGTAGCTGCGGTGACTTCGACATTGTTTGAGCTCTCCAGGTAATCATTTTGATAAACAAAATAATTCTTACCGTAGCCCGAAGCAGACTGTTCGTTGGAATAATCCTTTTTCCAGGTATAGGTCATATTTTTTGGGTTGACCAGTGATCCACCAGATCTAATTTCTGGCATTGCCACCACTTTGATTTCACTGTCGGCGATAGGTAGAGCCTTACCTTTATAAAAAGGAGGAACATATGAATCAGTGGCCTGCCATAGTAAGGTCAGCGCCGATGGGCGTAAAATTACTCGCTTTTCTATCGACCCGGCTGGTAAATATATGACGGCGACAATGGTCGTTTCGGTGCCGGCACCGCCGACTTTTGTGGAGAAAGACTTTTTCCCTATTTCGGAGAGAATTTTTGAGCCGTTTACCGACCAGGTTATCAAGACTGGGTCTAAGTTTGCCGAATAACTATTCAAGCTTACGGTAATATTTTCAAAAGGCGCAGGGTTTTCTGGCGCAATATTGACTAAAATACTTGATTGGCTTGTTTGAGCTCGGGACACGGAATGAGCGACCCCAAATACAGTAAATAGGACAAATAATCCAGATAATAAGTATTTCAAACGCATAGAATCATTATATAACTTTATTTTCAGTTTCTCTAGTTTCTAGTTCCATCTTAGCCTTCCTATTGGAGAGGATTTGGGAAGGGTCGGAAGTGATGATTTGGTCTTCGGTGTAGGATGCGATGACTTTGATGGCCACATGCTTCAACCCTGCGAAAAAGATGCCTTCCCCCACCCCAGACTCCAAAAGCAGGTACTTTTCTTCGTCGGTCAGGTTGAATGTTTTCTGGAGAACATCGATCGTAGTTGGCGATTGTTTAAGGAGGAGCTGTATGGAGGAGTTGGTGACTATAGGCACCCCGTATGGGGATTTCATAAAGTCTGCGGCGTCCTGGGTAATGGTCGCCAGGCCGAGATAATATTTCCTGCCTCGCTTGGCTATAGAGTATAGGAACGAAGCTGTATCTTCGGATTTCATCATCCACCAAGCTTCATCGACGACGAGAAGCCTCTTCTTAAGATTTTTGCGCACGGCGTTCCAGATATAGTGCATTATTATATACATTGCCACCGGCTTGAGCTCGTCTTCCATATCTCGGACGGAAAAAACTACGAATTTCTTGTTTATGTCCACATTGCTTGGGCGATTTAGGAATGTCGCCCAAGAACCACGAGTGTATTTGGCGAGTCGGGCCACTAAGGAATCACTACCATCCATTCCAGACAGCACCATCTCAAAGTCGGAAAGGAGCGGAGGCTCGATATTAGAGAAGTCCGAGTCCGGAGTAATGTCCTTTATCGCATATGTTTCAGAAATCGCCCGGTCTACCATCGAGTCTTCTTCTGGAGAGAGACCTCCTAACATCAGGCGGAAAAGACCTACTAAATTTATGATGTTGGAGCG
This sequence comes from Minisyncoccota bacterium, assembly GCA_040900015.1. Classification (GTDB taxonomy): domain Bacteria; phylum Patescibacteriota; class Minisyncoccia; order Phycocordibacterales; family UBA9973; genus UBA9973. Next base: position 25,374 of record JBBDZS010000008.1, read on the forward strand.
AAGCACGTCTTCCGCTGTTTCATCTTCTCTCGGGATCGGCAGGTCAAACGGGTTGATATGGTGGTCGGAGGAGAGCGAAATATTAAAATACCTGCCACCGACGGCTTCCGACAGGTATTCGTATTCTTTTTCCGGGTCAATTACTAAGACATCGATGTCGAACATCAGGGACCTTAATATTTCCAGCTTGGTGGCATAGCTTTTACCGCTTCCAGACTTTGCAAAAGTCACAGAATTGTAATTTTCCAAGGAAAAACGGTCGAATATTATCATGCTGGAATTGTGCCGGTTGATGCCGTAGAGGATGCCCTTATCTGAAGTCAGATCGAAGGATATAAAAGGAAATACACTTGAGAGTGGTTCGGAATTAAGTTTCTGGTGAATGCCGAGTAAGTCGGTATTAGTAGGAATGACGCTTTTAAAGCCGTCTTCTTGCTGGAATAGCGCAGGCTTGATGTATATGAGCTTGCTCTCGAGGATAGACTTGATTTCGTTTTCTACTTTAAATAGCTCCGTTTCATTATCGGCATAAATAGTGATATATATTCCGACCTCAAACATTTTCTCTTGCGCTTGGATCAGGCTGTCGCGCAAGCTCTCCAAGTCTTGATAGGCAGTGTCGAGCATCGGATCGCGTACCATGCCTCGACTTTCTCGGACGTATATTTGACTTTGAACTTCGGCAACTTTCTTCTGGAATTGCCTTAAAACGAGTGAAGTGTCTATCGGGTGGATGAAAATCGAAATATCAAAAATTTTGTCGAGATTGATTATCGGGGAAAACCAATTGTCTGTCAGGAATCGTGGATAAGAAATGATAAAAAAGGTTCGAGCAATTTTATCGCCCAGGTTTATGGATTTGGCTTCGATTTTGAGCGCTGAAGGAGCGATGACATCCTGAAGTTCCAAATTGGCCTTGTCGTAAATCTCCTCCGGCATTACCGCGAGGACAGAAGCGCGGACTCCTTCCTCGTCTCCGTAAATATCACTACTGTTTTTTCCTAATATTTTGTCGAGAATTTTCATAAATTAATTAAAAGCTATTTTTCCTTCCACTTCCCCGGGATTGAATACCTTATAAAACACTTCTACTATCTCTTCGGTTTCCAGTTGGGCTGTCTTGATACCACAGCGAGCTAGACCTTGCTCGATGACCCCCACTCGCTCTTCCAATTGCGATCTCTTCTCTTCGAAGTCCACTTGCTCGGCGAGCCTCCTTTCTTCTTTGTTTTGCCTACTCAGTATTTTATCCAGAAAGCCGCTACTCTGCTCTAGCCCGCTTGAGGTATAAGGCACTACCACAAAAAAGCTTTTGGTCATAATGCTGACATTTTCGGTAAAATTCCTTATGAAATCTATGTATTCCGTAGTTTGTAGCTTAAGTAGAGGCTCGGTCTGCACCTTCATTCTGTTTTCCAATAGAAGCAAGTATGGTCTTATATCAAGCTTCCTAGATTGGGCTGAAATTTGGATCTGAAAGTCCAAAGTGTTTAGGAAATTCTGGAATTGCATGATAGTAGCCCTTTGCTCCTCAGAAGATTTTAAGGAAAGATTCACCGAGTTCGCCAGTATTATCGCCCGAAGGTCGCCGTTCTTTAAGACTACGATGCCATCGCGTATTTCCTTAATTGGGACAAATTCTTGAGTTGCTTTTGCATTTAAAGCCATATTATCTATTATACATTAATTATCTTTCATCTTACTCTTTTCTTTTCGGGTCTCCACCTTCCTTACTCAGGTCGAGCACATCCAGGCTCCAAGCCAAGTCGCGCAGTTTGCTTTCGGTCAGCCTCGGCTCTCTTACTCGCAACCCAACATCGGGAACATTTTCAGTTTTACTCTCCTTCGATTGATTTTTGCGTCTCTGCCAGATATAAAGTTTGCTTTGGATGGCATATTTGAATCCTGCCTCGAGCATGTTTATAAATGGTTTATTATTTGGTTTATATCGAGCGAGAGCTATTGAGAGTGCAGCTACTGCGAGAATCGGCACAGCACCCCAAAAAAGTCCTAATAGTTTATAAAGAACAAAGCACAATCCCGCTCCACCTATTAAATAAACAAACTCCTTAAAAGTGAAAGGCCCGAAAATTTTGTCTTCTATGTCCAAAAATTGTGGTACTTTGAATTGCATATTATTCTGGTATTTCTCGATAAGGATCCGTCTTTGGAATCTTTCGAATTATATCATCAGGCTTTTTGTCGATTTTGGTTATATTTTCTATGGTATGCTCTGTGGTCACCACCGGCGTCTGAGAAATCCCTGAGAGTTTTTGTGATAGGCCTACAGGTGGAGTGGCCGGAGTGGCTGGAGGAGTTTTGACTTCTTGTTTTCCAGAGCCGAGCTCGAGAGCGTTCAATTTTTGCGGATTTATCTTTATCCCTGCGTTGTTTAGGATAAATTCTTCACTATGCTTGAGTTTGGTCTCTTCAGTTTTTTCTGGGGTTACCCTGTTTATTTTGATAGAAGTGATGGGAGGCTTATCGGTCTTTTGCATCATTTTAGTTCGAACTGGCTTTAATATTTTTTCGTTGATGTCTATTACCATTTGTCCGGCAATATCTGGTGTCGTACCTGTTCGTTCTTTCACCGTCCCCTCGAGTTTGTCTGGAGAGAGGACACCCGTCATCACACTAGTCACCGCTTCTTCCAGAAGCCCGGTCTGCCGTATGTTTAGCCCGTATTTTTGGGCAATCTGGTAGAGATTGTCGTAATAATTGGACTCAATTATCGCGTTTTTGATATCCTCGGGCAGTTTTTTGAATCTTTCGTCTAGCTCGGATTCAACAACATCTCTTTCTTTAGTTTCTGTCTCGACGTTGTTCTCATAAGCTTTAGTTATATGGGTTGCGATCGGGTTTAGAAGCGCGCTTTTAATTTCGGTAATCATTAACTCGAGATTTTCTCTGGGCATTGCCAAATCTTTCGCCAGGTTTTGTTCATATTCCAGCATAGGAATCATCCCCAGCATGATGAGAGTCGTCTCGGAGCCGAGGGTTCTGGACTGGGTTTCGGTCAAACCGTACTTGATGCTTATTTTTTTGAGCATATCGAGCCATTTCATGCCTGAAAATACTATCTGCGCCTCGGGCGACAGCTTGGAGTAATACAGCGCGATATTTTTTTGTAATTCTTGTTGATCCATTTAATTTATTTTAATGATGCCCGCCTCCTCCACCCGTTCCGTGGCCGGCTTTGGAATCGTCATGTTTGCTAGCTTCTGGAATCTTTATATTTATTTTCATATTTTTCAACGATTCAGTCAACACATTCCCCAAGTCTTTCCAGACATCTTTTTGCGGTGTGCCTGCGTTGACGCCTATCCCGTTTTTGAGCCCAGCTCTGACGCCCAAGGCCACTGCCCCGACAAGACCCATACCGCCTTTTTCATACCACCTCGCTCCCTTATCTGCTTTTAGCGCTTCAACTATGTTTCTGAGATCATAACTGCCGCCAGTGGACTTTGCCATAGCTCTTTCTGTATAACTGACTCTTTCCTTTGATTCATGTTCTAGTGTTCCAAATTTCTTTTCGCCGATTATCCTCGCGAGGTTTCTGAGGTTATTGTTAAATTCTGTACCTATTTGGTTTTCAATCATTTTTTGCCCGTCTCTGGTAAGTTGTGGATTTTGTTGGGCATCTAATTCAACTTTTCCTGATCGAAGATTCTCTTCGAGATTGCCTGTAACCATCTCTTCCCTCAGTTCATCATATCTCTCCTTCTTAAAATTAGCCTCGCTTTGGACCTTCTCACCGGTTCTAGGATCTATTACATCTCTATTTTTTGAGTCATGACCCCTCTTTATGTCTCTTTCCAGTTCGGATTCATTTGATTTGATAAATGTATTTTGTAAATGCTCTTTTTGAGCTGCAGAATATCTTGCTGGGTCTACTCCCTCTAAGCCAGCTTTCTTTCTTGCTTCATCAAGATCATGTCTAGCGTGGCCTATTTCGTCTTGTCTTAGCTGGCTTGCATTTATTCTGCCACCCAATTTAGCTCTCCAGCCCACATTGTTAAGATTAATCTGGCTGTTAGGATTGGCTGCGTTGTGGGTTGCTTGGTAGGTTTGGATATGGCCTGCTAGTGTAGGTTTAACCCCACCATTCTTTTTCCAATTATCCATTTCGCTATTGTATTTAGACAGAGCTTTTCCGTAATGGAGAGCATCCTTACCGCTCGCGCCTTCATGATTTGCTAATTTTGTTGCCACTGAACCACCCACAAGTCTCCCGCCCGCAGCTAGCCCTAGGGCGCCTACTCCCAATCCCAATCCAGCTGCCCCGGCTACAATTTTGGCTCCACTCGCCACCATATCCCCCAGCTGGCCAGAAGCTTTTTTGGCATACTTGGTCGCCATGAGGAGCATTATGAGGATTACCATTGCCGGCACCAATATTAGGAGTAGTCTGCCGATGAAGCTCTGATCGCCCTCTTTCACGAAGCCGGTAAATATATTTGTTTCTATCATTTTGAAAATAAGATAGATGAAAAACATAAATATTGGCGCCATAAATGAGACGGCGAGCAGCCGATCGAACCAACCCTTCCAGCCTACATATGGCACGCCGGAGAGAATAGGGAGAGTAGAAGACATCAATGCGAAAGGCGAGAATATTATCAATATCCAAAGCTCGATGATCCTGTTTAGGAAAGCGAACCCGGAGACGAAGAATGCGTAAGCAGCAAAGCCCATCACTATTCCGGAAAGAACAATAATCCCGAACATTATTCCGAACGGTACATCGTTGACAGAGACCCTACCGAGCACTCTACTTTCTTTTGTTCTTTCTATAAAGCCCTCAGTCATCATCTGGGTCGGATCGAAAGCTTTCATCATCGCACCGGTGAGGTCTCTTTCTTTCGGATTAGCGCTCGAGCCCATATACGTCTCTTTCGATCCATTTACTTTTGTCTCAACTTCGAGCTTGTTGTAAAAAACCAAGGCTAGGATGTTTGAGGTATCGATGACCACCTTAGTGAAGAACATACTGAAGTTAATAAGGAGAGCCATCACTATTACTTGGGCGATCATTTTCTTGCCACCGTGTCCACCCAGACCTAGGATCATCTGTATCGCTACATAGAGAAGAATTAGAATGAAGAAAATATTTGAAAGGTCGCGAACGATCGCCCAGGCTTCTGACACGAAATCGGAAGCAATGAATAATTGAGAGCTCAAGGATATTGCCACTATGGCGTTGAACGATAGCGCGGCCAACCATAGTAGAAAAGCCGAAAAAGTAAATACAACGTTATAAACAAATAGCAAGAGACAACCTTGAGAAAATGGATTAATTCCACAGGAAGCATCCAGGAATTTTTCTAAAGGCGTTCGGGTGTCACCGGTGGGAGCACCTGATATTACAGTTCCTGATCCATCGTCGGGCGTAAACAACGCCCGAA
>JBBDZS010000009.1:0-25799 GCA_040900015.1 Minisyncoccota bacterium
AATTACGGCTGGCCGGAAATTCAAGGTAGTACCGAGCGGGAGGGTATGATAACGCCTGTGGCGAACTCTGGCGCTACTGTCACCTGGGCGCCAGCAAATCTGGTGTTTTATGATGGTCGACTTTTTTTCACCGGTCTGCGAGGGCAAACACTTTATGAAGTTACTCTTTTGCGTAATGGAGGACTCAGTCCAGTGAAAGAGCATTTCAAGAGCGAGTACGGCCGTCTACGCGCACTATTTCTGGACGAGAACGGAGATATTTATTTCGGAACCTCGAACAAGGATGGCCGGGGCCGCCCAAAAGCGGGCGACGATAAAATTTTCAAAGTCAGATTCTAGCTTGCGCTCTCAGTGTGCTACAATACAAGAATAATGGCGACAAGGACAGAACCTAAAATAAAAAAAGTCGCAAAAGGTAAAAAAATCTCTGCGTGGGCTGGGTTATTTTTTTGCCTGGTCTTAGCCTTTTATTTTTTCCCGAAATTTTTAAGTAGCGGAGTATCCTATGAGAGTGTATCTGTAATTCAAACCGAAGAAGAGGAAGAAAAGCTTCCCGTTATACCCCCACTCGATCGGGAAGCTTATGATGCGAAGCTGATCAAGGTAGCCAACAATCCTGTGCCAAAAGAAATTCCCGAGGACCCCGATAATCCTACTACTACTCCTGTAGAGACTAAGGTTAATCTATGGCCTGTAAAAACTGAATATCCGCTTGGGGGAGCGCTGTTGCCTTTTAATAGAATCATCGCTTATTATGGCAATTTATATTCCAGGAAAATGGGGGTCTTGGGCGAATACCCGAAAGAAGAAATGCTTTCGCGTCTAAATAAAGAAGTCGAAAAGTGGCGCGTGGCGGATCCGGAAACTCCGGTCGTCCCGGCGCTCCATTATATTGCGGTAGTAGCACAAGGGTCTCCAGGGTCCGATGGTAAGTATCGTTTTCGTATGCCTGCAAGTGAGATAGATAAAGTACTTGCGATTGCGGAAGAAATCGGCGCAATCGTGTTTCTGGACATTCAGGTAGGCTTGTCGAATTTGGAGTCGGAGATACCAGTATTTGAGAAATATCTTAAGATGCCCAATGTGCATCTCGGTGTTGACCCGGAGTTTTCAATGAAAACCGGCGCCAAGCCGGGGCATACAGTTGGCACTCTGGATGCTACGGATATAAATTTCGCTTCAAAATATCTGGCGCACCTGGTCAAGGAGAATGATTTGCCTCCGAAAATACTGGTGGTGCACCGCTATACTCAGAAGATGCTGACAAATTACCAAAATATTAAAACCCATCCGGAAGTGCAGATAATAATGCATATGGACGGCTGGGGTCCGACAGCTAAGAAGATCAATACATATAAGCAGTTCGTTTATGGAGAGCCAGTACAATTTACCGGATTCAAATTATTCTACAAGAATGATCTCTGGGATCCTGGGTCGACACTTGCCACGCCAGAGGAACTTCTCAAACTTCGTCCGCAACCGCTATATATTCAATATCAATAAATTTATGTTGAGCCCTACCGCTAAAAACATAATATCCCTCGCAATCCTAGCACTGTTTATTTTTCTGTTCCGGGACATAATATCAAACAGCTTCGGGACGCTTTACTCGCAATATTTCCCCTGCAAAAGGCCGATCGCGTATAGTCTGGGTAGGATGGACCCAGATTTCGAGGTGTCAGAAGAGGAATTTTTGAAGGCCATCGCGAACGCGGAGAAAGTATGGGAAGAGGCATTCGGAGGAGAGCTTTTTTCTTATTCTCCGGACAAACAAGGGAGCTTGAAAATAAATATGGTGTACGATTATCGTCAAGAAATTACAAATCAGATGGAAGATATAGGAGAGCAGGTTTCCGAAACTCGGGCGACATACGATGCACTCTTGGCGAAGCATGTGAGCGCGGAGCAGGGTTATCTGGATGATAAGAGAGTTTATGCGGCGCGGGTGGCGACTTTCGAAGACCGACAAAGAGAATATTCCAAAGAAGTAGAATATTGGAACAAGCGTGGGGGTGCTCCGGCGGCGAAATACGAAGAGCTCAATCGAGAAGGTGAAGCTCTGAAAACGGAGTTCGAGAAAATTCAAGCCCTTGAACGAGATCTTAATTTACAGGTTAGGGAAATAAATGCGCTTGTTGTCCGGATCAATGCCCTGGCTCGTGCCCTAAATATCGATGTGGCAACTCTTAACACCATTGGAGAATCGAGGGGAGAAGAATTTACTCAGGGGGAATACAGAAGCGCGCATGGTGGTCGGGAGATAAACATATACGAATTTTCTACGGAAGAAAAATTGGAGCGAGTGCTGACCCACGAGCTCGGGCATGCTTTGGGTCTTGATCATATTGACGATCCGACTGCGATTATGTACCGATTGAACGAAAATACCACCGGAGAGCTATCCGAAGGAGATATAGCGGCGCTCCGAGCGCATTGCCAAATAGATTAGAATTGTGGTAAAATACTAATTATGAATAAAATATATATAGTGGCAATTATTTTGATTTTATTAATAGGTGGGGCAATATTTTGGATGAACGCAAACGAGGCACAAGCACCCGTAGATGAGACGATCGTTCAAACAGAGAACGACAACACTTCGGGATCCTTGAGTAATACTCCGGAGAATGATGTGGTAGCTGATCCGGCTCCCACAGTTAAAACTTTCACCGTGTTGGCAAATCCTTTTTCATATACTCCTTCGGTCTTAACGGTAAAGAAGGGAGATTTGGTCCGGATTAATTTCAAGAATGAGAATGGCCAGCATGATTTCGTCATTGACGGTCTCGATGTGAGGACAAGTATAATAAAAACCGGTGAAGAGCAAACCATAGAGTTTACCGCCGATAAGCCGGGCAATTTTGAATTTTATTGTTCGGTGGGGGAGCACAAAGCCCTCGGGATGGTCGGGACGCTTAAGGTAGAATAAGGCGGGACTAAATATGAATCCACGGGAAGAAGCGGCTTTGGCGAAAGTAAGAAGTAAAAATCGGTTTCACCACGCTTTTCGGGGACTGTATATTTTTGCCAAAACTACCCGAAACCTCACCGCTCATCTATTGATAGCCTTACTTACGCTCCTTATGGGGTGTTATTTTGGTATCTCTAATATCGAATGGATGGCTGTTGTATTTTCGATTGGGCTAGTGCTTGTCGCTGAAGCGTTTAATTCGGCTATTGAGATAGATATTGACCTGACTTCGCCGGAATATCATCCGTATGCGAGAGACACTAAGGATGTGGCGGCTGGTGCGGTGCTTCTCTCAGCCTTGACCGCATCCATAGTGGGAATTATAATATTTTTGCCCAAAATTTGGGCTATGGTACAATAGGAATATATGCAAATACTTAACAGAGAGAATATTTTGAGTTTTTTCCTGGCAGTGGTGGTATTGTGGTTTGGTTATCAGGAGGTTTCCGCTCCGGAGAACTGGGTTTCTCTTGTTCCGGAATTTTTCGGAAACGGAGAAAACCTGAGATATATGGTGCTGGCGCACGGAGCAATATTGATCCTTTCCGGTTTATTTTTAATTTTTAATTTTAAAAGAAGGATAGCTGCCGGGGTAATAGCTCTTATGTTGTTGGGGATAATAATCAATTTTTACCAGACAGGGGGAATCAGCGCGACTTTGATAAGAGATGTCGGTTTGTTGGGGATGGCATTGGGGCTTCTGGTCAATAGGTATTAATAATTAAATTTAAATATCATTATGGATAAAAATGTAAAAATATTTATTTCGGTTATCGGTATTTTAATTCTAGGGGTGATCGCTACCGTATTGTTGCGAGGTGGAGGAGGCGGTATTGTCGATAATGGTAAGTATGACAGTTTTGCCCAGTGTCTTAGAGATGAAGGGGCGGTCTTCTATGGGGCTTTCTGGTGTCCGCACTGCCAATCTCAGAAAAAGCTGTTCGGTTCATCTCAGAAGCTTTTGCCTTATGTAGAATGTTCCACCGCTGATGGTAACTCCCAGACCCAAGTTTGTATCGATAAAGGTATCGCCAGTTATCCTACTTGGGAGTTTGCTGATGGCACAAGACTGACAGGGGAGATACCTCTTGAGACCTTAGCCGAAAAGACAGGTTGTGCGATAGAGCCTACCCCGGTAGCAACCGGACCGGAAGCCCAAATCGAGACGGAGGGAGAAAATATGGTCGAATAAATATATGGACTATACTCAAACTCAATATCTTAATTATATCCTAGGCGCTGGGGCGATACTGCTTCAAGTGGCATCAGTAGTCGCTGTACTTATACTTTTCTTTGGACCTAAGAGGAATTTTATCCTAGAGTTTGTAAATAGACATTTCTTGTGGCTCGGATTTTTGATTGCTTTTTCCGCTTCGTTTTTTTCCTTAGTATATTCTGAGATTGTGGGTTATGTGCCTTGTTCTTTATGCTGGTACGCTAGGATATTTATGTATCCAATGACTTTACTGTTCGGTACCGCTTTGTATTTCAATGACCGGAGTGTAGCCAGATACGCTTGGCCATTACTCGTTGGCGGTATGTTGGTGGCCTTATACCACAATTTCAATTATTATTTCGCAGATACTAGCAACTTACCTTGCGATGCATCCGGCATATCTTGCTATCAACAACTCGTATCTATATATGGAGGCTATATGTCAGCTCCGATGATGTCCCTCTCGAGCTTAATAGGTATTCTGGCTATTCTTTTGGTGGTACATTTCTACAAAAAGGGTGAAAATTAAGTTTTTTTGATGCTTGTTAATACTGCATATACTGTTATAATGGACGAATGATTATTAAAAATGAAACCAGTACTGAGGTTAAGAATCAGGTAACGAGCTACATGGCGGGAGCCTTCGGTTTGGTTGCAGGTTTGGCTTGGAATGATGCCATAAAAGCCCTTATCGATCTTTTGTTTCCACTCGACAAATCTAGCGTCTGGATCAAGTTTGCATATGCTATACTGATAACCATCATTGTAGTGCTGGTGACAAAGTATATATTCAGTTCGGCCTCGGAAAAAAAATAACAGTTGTGATAATATAATACCTATGAAACAAAACAGTATAATTTTTTTGGTGTTTGCGGTCGCAGGTTTGGGCGTCTGGTTTCTTTTAAGCGGTGTTGAGATTAATAAGAATAAAGTGTCAGAGGTAGATACTTTTAATTTTGATGTCGGTGAAATAGGCAAAAACCAAAAACCAGCGGGGGAAGAGAACAATCCGATTAATAATATTAACAACACAAATAAAGTCATGAATGTAACATTGCATACAAATAAGGGAGATATAACTTTAGAACTATTTGCGGAACGAGTGCCGAATACAGCCACAAACTTCGCCAAGCTCGCGAGTGAAGGCTTCTATAACGGAGTAAAATTTCACCGAGTCATCAAGGGCTTTATGATCCAAGGTGGTGACCCGCTCACGAAAGACGATTCTAAGATGAGGGAGTGGGGCACAGGCGGACCCGGCTACAAGTTTGCCGATGAGATTATGGCAGATAACAAGAATGAGATTGGTACTATCGCAATGGCAAATTCTGGACCAGACACGAATGGCAGCCAGTTTTTCATTAATACTGCAGCCAATAATTTTCTTGATTCCAAACACACTGTTTTCGGTAGAGTAATCGCCGGAATGGATGTGGTTCTAGCTATTGAAAATACGCCGACAGGAGAAGGCGACCGCCCGATCGACCCGGTCATCATAAAGAGTGTTACAGTAAAGTAAATTAGATGAAGATATTCGTCCATTACCTCAAGAAGTATTGGAAGCTTTGTCTTTTGACTTTAGTACTCGCTACCATCAATCAGGTTTTTTCTCTACTTGACCCTTATATTTTCAGGTTTATCGTGGATGACTACGCGACTAAGCCCGAGCTCTATACTAAGCCAGAATTCATAAGAGGTGTGGGTTTGCTCCTCCTTGCGACCGTGGGTGTGGCCTTTGTCTCTCGGGTCGCCAAAAATTTCCAGGATTATTATTTAAATGGTGTAAGTCAACGGGTGGGGGCGGATTTGTACCGCGATGGAGTTTCGCATACTTTATCCCTACCATATAATATTTTCGAAGACGAGCGGAGCGGTGAGACCTTGGGCAAGCTGGAAAAAGCGCGCACAGACACGGAGAAGCTGATTGCTGCATTGGTGAACATAATTTTTGTTTCGTTCGTGGGGTTCATATTCGTGGCGATATATGCGACTTCTATCTACTTTGGGGTAGCGCTCGCATTTTTTGGATCGATTCCGATCATTGCTGGACTAAGTTTCATTCTGTCGAACAAAATAAAACACATTCAGAAAATAATCGTCGCCGAGACCACAGCGCTTGCGGGATCGACTACGGAATCTTTGCGTAATATCGAATTGGTCAAATCGCTCGGCCTAGAGAAACAAGAAATAAATAGACTAAACACCACGACGGAAAAAATACTTCAGCTGGAACTCAAAAAGCTCCGCTATCTACGCAGTCTGAGTTTCGTGCAGGGTACGGTCATAAACTTAGTACGCACGAGTATTATGTTTTATATGCTGTATCTGATATTTACCGGAACAATAACATTCGGAGAATTTTTCTCATTACTTTTCTATTCTTTCTTTATATTTAGTCCTCTTCAGGAAATGGGCAATGCTATCAATTCTTATAGAGAAGCGGAAGCCTCGCTAGCCAACTTTGAAAGATTGATTAATACACCCAGAGAACTGGAGACCGCAAGTCCTATCAAGCTCGATAAAATAAATGAATTATCATTTTCCAATGTGTCATTTAGTTACGGAGAAGAAATAGAGCGCGCTTTGGAAGATATATCTTTTGGGGTGTCCTCAGGTGAGACAGTGGCGTTCGTCGGCCCCTCTGGCTCTGGCAAGACTTCGCTGGTAAAGCTCTTGGTCGGATTGTATCGGCCAGTTGAGGGGGAGATATTTTTCAATGGAGTATCGTCAACTTTGGTTTCTAAAGGTGAACTCAGAAAACAAATCGGCTTCGTCTCTCAGGATACCCAGCTTTTCGCTGGCACTATTCGGGAAAATATGCTCTTCGTGTCGCCTAGTGCTACTGACTCAGAATGCCTTGAAGCGCTTAATAAAGCCCAATGTCAGGGGTTGCTTAGTCGGGGCGGGAAAGGGCTCGATACAGTGATTGGCGAAGGGGGAGTGAAGCTCTCTGGGGGCGAGAAGCAAAGACTGTCGATCGCTCGCGCACTACTCCGTAAGCCTGGGATACTCATTTTCGATGAAGCGACTTCGTCCCTAGATTCAATTACTGAAGAAGAAATCACTAAAACAATCAAGAATGTGTCCAAGTCGGATCGGCATATTACTGTATTAATCGCTCATCGGCTTTCCACTATAATGCATGCGGATGTGATTTATGTCCTAGAGAAAGGTAGGATAGTCGAGATGGGTTCTCATGATAAATTGCTCGCCGAGAAAGGCCTATACTTTGCGATGTGGAGACAGCAGATAGGCGAAAAAATTTAAAGTTGTGATATACTAGAGCAAGGTCATATTTATAAAAATAATTTTAAAATCAAATGGGAAAAGGAAACAACGCATATAGAAAGGATGTGAAGAAGCCCAAAAAAGAGAAAAAGAAGTAGATGGAGAGTCGTAAGATTCAAATTTTAATAGTGGATCTTGGAAGCCAATATACGGAGGTTATACGCCGTTCTCTTCGTTACTTGGGATTTCATTCTGCTATCCTACCTCCGGAGAATGCTCTGGGTTGGGCGGAAGAAAACAAACCCAAAGCTATAATACTCTCAGGCGGAAGTGCAAGCGTATACGACCCGGACGCGCCAAAAATTCCGGAAGAATTAATAAAGCTAGGGGCACCAGTCCTCGGTGTTTGCTACGGTATGCAATGGCTGGCTTATATTCACGATAAAAACTCAATTCAAAAAGTGCTCGAAGGAAAATCATATGGCGGAGTGGAGGTGTCTCTTAGTGAGAGCCGGCTTTTTGCGAGCCTGAAAGAAAAGATAAATGCTTGGAGTTCTCACGGGGATTCGGTAAAAACGCCACCCGAAGGATTTCAAGCGATAGCCACTTCCAAGCAAGGCTCGGTACTTGAGGGGATGGAGTGTGTAGAGAAAGGCTTGTATGCAGTCCAGTTTCACCCAGAAGTGGAACAAACTGAGGACGAGAATATTATACTTAATAATTTTGTCAGGAACATCGCTCTGTGTATCCAAGATTATGACCCCAAAGATGTGATCGATGAGATTAGGGGAAAAACTAAGCGCGAGCTTGGCGGAGGTACTGCTATTATAGGGGTTTCCGGCGGGGTGGACTCTACTATGCTTGCCGCCATACTGACGCCTGCCTTAGGAGAGCAACTCAAGGCTTTTTTTATTGACACTGGAGGTATGCGGAAGGACGAAGTGGAGAGGGTAAAGGAGATTGCCCAAAAGGCAGGAATCAACTTGGAAGTGGTGGATAAATACAAGGAAAAATTTGTAGAAAAAATAGGGAAGACTACGGACGCAGAAGAAAAAAGGAAGGCCTTCCGGGAGGTGTACGGCGAGGTTTTTCGGGAGGTTGCCAATAATTATGGGGCGACACATATGATCCAAGGGACGCTCGCTACCGACCTGATTGAATCCGGCAGCTTAGGCAAGAGCGCGATGATCAAAACACACCACAATGTGGATCTCGACTTGGGGTTGAAAGAAATTATGCCACTTGCGGACTATTTCAAATTCGAAATCAGGCGGATGGCGCGGGAATTCGGACTGGAGGAACTTTTGTCGAACAGACAGCCGTTCCCGGGGCCAGGGCTTTTTTTGCGGGTGGTAGGCACACCAGTTACCGCAGAGCTCCTAGAGATTGTGCGCGAGGCAGATGCCCAAGTAGCAGACATACTTAAAAAGCACCATCTTTACGACAAGATTTCTCAAAGCATAGTAGCGCTCCTCGGGGTGGATACTGTCGGGGTCAAGGGTGACGGACGGGTGTATGGGCATTCGATAGTAGTGCGTACGGTTGAGACGGTGGACTTTATGACCGTCAAAGGCTATTATCTCGAACCTGCGGTATGCGAGGAGATAATCAGCACACTCATCAGGCACCCCGGGATTGTGAGGGTGTTCTTCGACTGGACTACAAAACCCCCAGCAACGACCGAGTTTGAATAGCGCTTCTATTTTAGTATAATTAGGGTATGAGCAACCAAAAATTAATTTTAAGCGTTATTGGTCTTATCGCTGTATTTACAGTAGGGTATATGTTGGTTTTATCGACTAATCAGGTTAATCAGCCGATTGGCGAAAATGCGAACACTGGTGACAGCGAAGTAATTGTAGTGCCGGGACAGAATCCTCCGCAGAATGGCGATGGCTTCAATCCACCAGTACTTTCGGGTCCTTGTTATGTAGGGGGATGCAGTTCGCAAATCTGTTCTGATCAGCCGGGCGCAATATCCACCTGCGAATATCGCGAAGAATATGCCTGCTACCAAAGTGCCAAGTGCGAACGCCAATCGAGCGGTCAGTGCGGTTGGACTCCTTCGGCTACTCTGAATGCTTGCCTGAGTGCATCGAATTGATGTCTTCGTTTACAAAAAAAGAGTTAGCAATATTAAAGAAACTCAACACACCGGCTAAGGTGCAGGATTTTTTGAATAAAATACCGTTTAATTTCGAGAAAGATGGGGCGACATTAAGGAGCCCCCTGTATACGCTTCGTCACCGGAAGGCGCATTGTTTGGAAGGAGCTCTCCTGGGAGCCTATGCGCTTTCATTTGGTGGGCATAAGCCATACCTAATGCTTCTTAAAGCCTCAGAGGAAGACTACGATCATGTGATTGCACCCTTCAAAATAGACGGCCTTTGGGGAGCATTATCCAAGACAAATCACGCGGTACTCAGATATAGGGAGCCGGTATACAAGAGCCTGCGTGAGCTCGCTATGTCCTATTTTCACGAGTACTTCCTAAACGATGGGACAAAGACATTGCGAGCATATACGGAGCTACTTTTTCTTGACGATTTTGAAGAAAATTGGCCAACGCTCGACGGAGATTTGTGGGGTATCGATCAAGAATTGGATAAAATCAAGCATTTCAGTATTTTGCAAAAAACTGCAATAAGGAGACTTCGTAAGGCGGATAGAATAGAAATAAAAGCAGGAGAGCTGATGGAATACAGCTAGATTTTGTGGTATAATGCTGTTATTAATAATTAATCTTAGGCTCCGGGAATCAAGTCTGAGGAATTAAAATTATGGAAACGACAGTATTTTTGTTTATGTTGGGCAGAATTTTTTTGGGTGGTTATTTTATTATGAATGGTGTTAATCATTTTAAGAATGCGAAAAGCATGGGCCCTTATGCGGCAAGTAAGGGAGTGCCTATGCCGGAGATGTCGGTGTACGTTACAGGAGTAATGCTTCTTTTGGGAGGATTTGGTATTTTATTCGGAGTTTATGTGGAAGTCGCAATTCTTCTTTTGATTTTGTTTCTGGTGGCTACTTTGGTGAAAATGCATACTTATTGGACAATCACCGACCCTATGGCTCGAATGGGTGAACATATAAATTTTTACAAAAATTTAGCACTGATCGGGGCTCTGCTTATGCTTCTTTCTATTCCTCTACCGTGGGTTAATTCTTTATTTTAAGTTTATCGAAATATAAAACAAAAATCGTCCTACAAGGACGATTTTTGTTTTAACGATTTACTTTTATTCTTCGCTTTGTTCGTCTTTATCTTTTGGTTCGTTGCTTTCCATTGGCTTATTCTCATTTTTATGTCCGTGAGCATCGACTTCGTAGGATACATTTTGTGCCTCAAAGAAGTTTACTAGTTCGAAGACATCAGTCGCAGTACTCATCCACTTGGCAGGGTTGGTCACCTTGAAATGCGGTTCCAGGCCTAGCTCTTCGAGCCTGCGGTCTGCCACATATTGTACATATTGGTTTACATAATCCGCATTGAGTCCTAGGATGCCCTTCGGAAACATATCTTTGTTGTAATTCACTTCTAGATTTACGCCTTCAATTACAATATTGCGGATTTCATCTGCGAATTCAGCGGTCAAAATTTCGGGATTTTCTTCAAGGACGGTGTGAATGAGCTGGATACCAAATTTGAGATGAAGAGATTCATCTCGAAGCACCCAAGTGATCATTGAACCTAGGTTGCGGAGTTGGTTTCGCTGTCGGAAAGAGAGCGCTACCATGAACCCAGAGTAAAACCAAGTGCCTTCCATCACGATGTTGGTGGCGACTAGATTGCGCAGGAAGTCTTTTTTGCCTTCCGGGGTTTCGATGTCGAGTGTATCTTCGGTCATTCGGATGAGGTATTTGTTGATAAAGTTTTCCTTCTTGATCATGGATTCTGTCTCCAAATGTGTGCCGTAGACACGGGAGCGATCGAGAGGGAAAGTTTCGAGTACATATTCAAAAGAAACGCAGTGATTGGCTTCCTCAAACATTTGTTTGGCTAGATATAAGTGACACTCCGGGGATTTGAGATACGGATACACGCCGAGCGCGAGCGATCGATTAACGATAAGTTCCGCTGGGTTGAAAAAAGCCATCAGGAACTCTACCGCATGGCGTTCGTCCTCGGTCATCACCTTCCAGTCACTCAGGTCTTCGCCAAGGGGTATTTCATGCGGGAACCAGCTATTTCTTACCGCCTGGTTGTACAGATCGTAAGCCCATTTGTAGTGCATGGGGTGCAGGTTCATGTCCGTCGGGGAGGCTTTTCCTAAAATCATATTTTATAATTAATAATTGCTAATTTGATTACTGGCATCCTTCGCAAAGCATAGCCTCCGACGGATCCTCGGCTATGTGAATGTTCATTTTCGGTTCTGGTTGTCTGATACTAGTGCTCTGAATACTGCTTTGGATAGGGGTTATAGGCTCTTCTATTTTTGTCTCTGTGACGGGTAGGACCTCTGTCACCGGAGCTGCAACCTTATCCCTGAGTACAGCAAAGCCTCTCTTGCCTAATGCCTCGGATTTGTTGACCGTGGTTGTGGATTGCTCGGCGCTGTGGCGGGGCTTCATATGTAGATAGTAGGTGGTCTTAAGGCCTTTGTCCCAGGCAGTAGTGTAAATGTTCATAATTTCATCGATATCGCGGATATCCAGGTACATATTTCTGGAAATTCCCATATCTACCCATTTCTGAGCACGGGCGGCTACTTCGATGTAGGCATAGGGAGAAACCGAGAAAGAGGTTTTGTAAATTCGTTTTATGTTGTCGGGAATTTCAGCTACCTGCTCTATGTCTCCATGGTGCTCTAAGATTTGTTCGCGAGTTTTCTCCCAGAGATTCTCTTTCTTGAGCGCCTCCATCAAATTTGGGTTTACTTCAAGATACTTGCCGGAGATCTTGTTTCGGGAAAACATTTGGGTGAATCTCGGATCGATACCGGGCGAAGTGCCGGCAACCAGACCGATGTTTGCATTCGGGGCTATGGCAAGGAGGGTGGCATTCCGGATGCCTTTCTTTACTTTCGTTCGGACGGTACCCCAATCAAGGTCGGGCAATATGTCTGAAGATTCTTTGCGTACAGTGAGCTCGCGTCCACGGTCGTGTTCTAACATAGATATGGTATCAATCGGAACTTCACCTCGAGACCAGCCAGAGCCTTTGAAATTTTTGTAACTTCCGCGTTCTTCTGCTAGGTTCGCGGATTCGTCGATGGCCATATATGAAATGAATTCGAATACCTGGTCGGCGAAATCATAGGCTTCGTTATCTTCATAGGAATAACCCAATTGTTCGATAGCATCTGCGAAGCCCATAAGACCCAGACCCACAGCACGGTTTTCAGAGTCTGCTTTGCGTGCCTCTGGAATAGGGAGCTCGTTGATGTCTACTAGATTGTCGAGCTGGCGTGTGGCCAGGCGTACGGATTCTTCCAATCGGTGCCAATCAATTTGGCCGTTTATGATATGTCGAGCGATGTTTATGGAAACCAAGTTACAGACGGCCACATTGTCTCGGTCGGTAGGCAAGGTTACTTCGGTGCAGAGATTGGAGCAGTGTATGGTGCCAGTGTTGTTGTTGAGAGCGCGGACATTGATGGAATCTTTCCAGGTAAGCCACGGATGGGAAGTGGTCTCTAGGGAAATTAAAATATTCTTGTACTGTTGACGGGCGGGCAGAGAGCTCCACATTTTGATCTTGCCTTGTTTCGCCATAACTACATATTCGTTATATCTCTTAGAAAAGGCTTCGCCGTATAGCTCGTTTAGGTCCTTGACCTCATTCGGGTCAAACAAATACCATTCTTCGCCTTCAAGGACTCTTTTCATAAACTCATCTGAGATGAAGACAGCGGTATTGGCGGTGCGAGTCCTTCTGTAGTCATCGCCATTGTTTTGTTTAAGGTCGATAAAATCTTGGAAGTTGAGATGCCAGTTCTCCATATAGAAACACAGCGCTCCTTTTTTCTTACCTCCGCGCTGGACGGCACGCACGGCGGAATCGATGATGTGCATAAAAGGAACCGGTCCTGAGGAAACAGTGTTGTTGGATTTGAGGATAGAGCCTTCGGCGCGCAGTTTGGTGACAGAAAGTCCGATACCACCAGTTGCCTTCGATAGTAGAAGCACATCAGAAACAGTCTTGCCTATATGCTCCATATCGTCGTGGATCTCCATCAGGAAGCAGTTGGAAAGTTTCGGATGCGAAGAACCTGCGCCGATGTTGGACGAGCCGGCAGAGAGGTATTCTAGTTTGGACATTTTTTCGTAGAATTTTTTCGCCCATTCTGTGGGATTTTTTTCATTGAGAGACATACCCATAGCGACACGCATCCAGAAATACTGAGGAGTCTCTAGTGGCGCCTGCTTTTCATTTTTCATCAGGTAGCGATTCTGCATTGTGGAGAGTCCAGAATACTTATACAGCTCATCGTTCTCAATTCGGAGACTGGAAGCCAATTCGTTGAGATCAAAAGTGGTTCCCATTCTTTTGTCGAGTAGGCCACGCTCAACAGCATTTAGGACATAAGTTTTGAAATGGGCACTGTGCAGTTTGGCGAATTCTTCTGCGGAAACAGACTTGGATTCATCGTTATCGTAGTCACCGATGACTTTTTTATAGATTACCTTGAGGAGGAGACGGGTGGCTATCTTGTCGAACTCCATTCCGAACTGGGCATTTTGTAGTGCGGCATTAATTGTAGCCGCGTCCATTTCTTCCGTAGTAATGCCGTCGTATAAAGTTAGTTGGGTTTCGCTGGCAATTTGTATTACTTTACTGATGGGGTCCGGAATACCATAACACGCGCGCTCGATAGATTTGTTGATGCGGTCGGCATTGAAAGGTACCTTAGTGCCGTCTCTTTTCGTTATGGTTATGGTCATAAGTTCATACATTATACCTATCCAAAAGTGGTCGGGCAAGCTGTGGATAATTAAAACTGTTATAATTAAAATTATGTCAACCAAGGCACCCAATGGAGTAGTAAAAGTAATGGTATTTGGAACATTTGATGGACTGCATCCAGGGCACCTTAATTTTTTCAAACAGGCAAGGGCCCTTCACCCCAAGAGTCACCTCGTGGTCTCGATTGCGAGAGACAAAAATGTACGTAGGATCAAAGGCAAATACCCAATTTTCAATGAAAAAAAGAGACTTGCCCTAGTAAAAAAATCAAAATTGGTTCACAAGGTTGTGCTATCGGGCACAAAAAATCATCTACCTCACATATTACAAGAAAAGCCGGACATCATCGCACTCGGATATGATCAAAAAGCTTATGTGAAAGAGTTAAAAGAAGATTTAAAAAATAAAAATATTAAAACGAAGGTTATAAGATTAAAACCCTACAAGGAGTATATATATAAAAATCATTTACTTCACATCGCGCAGGCGAAGAGCAATAAAAAATCCCAACAATAGGACTGCGCCTAGAATAAAAAAGATATATCCATATGACGGTGTGAAATAAAGCACGGGCAGAGCCACGATCGGTGCGATTACGAAAGAAACAGGCGTCGTGTTTCTAAAAAAGCTCACTTCGTCCGCATCCTCCTCTTTGATATATTTGAAAAAATAACTTTCGCTCATTATCTCGACCGTGGAGGCGCCCACACGAGTCATAAATAGGACTGCCGCCCAGATCCAAACTTCCTGCAAAGTTATGAAAGGCATCAACAAGGTGAATGTGGCGCAAAGTAGAAGTCCATAAAGTAGCATTTTCTTTTCTCCGATTCGGTCGGAAAGCTTGCCAAGCGGAAAGGGAAGTAAAATAAAAGGAAGCAACATAACCGTAAATATTATTCCAATCTGATTCCATGCGAAACCAAGGTGTTGACTGAGGTATATTGGGGAATAAATAATCATCCAAGCAAAAAAGAATTTTAAAATCAGGTTGATGATATAGATTCTGGAAAGATGACTGTTTCGGATAAAAATGCGCAAGGTTTTTCTTATTGGGATCTTTGTATATCTTGGGTCTTTGAAATCGTGTAAGGTGAAAAGAAAAATAATGAAAAAGATAAGCATGAAAGAAGCGGAAATCAGGTAAACCCTTCCAAACGAGCTATTGTTAATGACGGACCCTGAAATTACTTGGGCTACTACCCAAGCCGAACTGAGGATCGTAATATAGAACCCACGGAATCTTCCGATTGAAGAATGTTTGGAAAAATCTTCCATAAATATATCGAGCGACGCGATTATGAAATTTGTCAGTATAAAAAAAGCAATAAAGGCCAAAATAACAACTATTTTACTGCCTGAAACGGCTAAAAGTACGAGAGATATTGAGGCGAGTAGGCTTGAGATAAGCGCGGTGGATCGATTGCCCAATTTTGCGAGTATGTGTGGTATCTGGAGCATACCTAAAATAGTAATTGTGGAGGCTAGTATATACAACAGGCTAACATAATAGGGATTGATATAGACCTCCAGAAAACTAGAGTTAATATAGGAAGTAAGCGCCACCGGAAGAGTAAAGATAAATCCGACTATATAAATTATTTTTCGATGGTGCTTCATAGTTTCATTTATGAAATTCTATACGCTCAAGATAACAGGGATGACCAGTGGTCTTTTGCCAGTTTTTTGATAGAGGAATTTAGATACTGTTTCTCCTAATCCAGACTTTACATAATCGAAGTCTATCTGAGCATCAGGAGTATTGACACGGGGAGGCATCTTGGCCGTTGCATCTTCAATTGATTTCTTGATCATGATTCGGACTTGGCGTAGGAGCTCCTGATTTTCTTTTAGATATACGAATCCACGAGAAATCAGATCCGGAGATTTTTTTAATTTGCCGGTTTTTTGATCAATAAGAGCGATGATGACGAACATACCATCCTGGGCGAGCATGACACGGTCGCGAATAACCACATCTTGTGCGTCGCCGACCGAAGCGCCGTCTACCATCATCAACCCGGCCGGAGCTTTCTCTTTACGGGCTGAAATTTTTTCACCATCTTGCGATATTTCGATAATCGAGCCATTGTCGGGGACGACGATATTTTCTTCGCTCATACCGAGCTCCATAGCAAGCTCTTTGTGGAGCACTAGGCGGTAATGATTGCCGTGGATTGGAATGAAAAATTTCGGATGTACTTTGCGGTGTAGCCACTTCACATCCTCTTTGTTGCCGTGCCCTGTCGCATGCACGAAATCCTCTCCAGCAGTACGGTAACTGATGACTCTGACACCTTGGCGGGCCAGACCGTCCTTCATTCTCTCCACCGCGCGTTCGTTTCCGGGCACGATAGATGCAGATAGAATTATCGTATCTCCTTTTTGCAGAGAGAACTTGGCGTGAGATTTGTTGGCGGCACGATTCAGTGCGGCAAATTCTTCTCCTTGAGCTCCGGTCATAAGCACTATCACCTTATTCGGTGGATAGTTGCCGGCTTCCTCTATGGGAATAATAGTACCTTTCTTTGGGGCGAAAAAGCCGGCCTCAATAGCTACCTCGATATTTGTTTTCATTGAGCGTCCGTCGAGTGCCACCTTTTTCCCCAGAGCTTCGGCCGTTTTTACCACATGCGCGAGTCGGGTAATGTGTGATGCGAAGGCAGCAATAATCATACGCCCCGGAACTTTCTTGATCAGATTTTCCAAGCCCTGATGGACCTTACTCTCTGGTAAGGAATAGCCTTCGTTTTCTATGTTGGTCGAATCGGTAAGCAAGAGGAGCACTTTCGCTTTATCGAAAACTGAGTACTCTTTTTCTTCAGCTTCGCTTACGACGCCGTCTATCTGGTCGAGCTTGTAGTCTCCTGGTGTAACTATCCAGCCGTGCTCTGTCTCGATGATGAGACCCATAGAATCCGGAATAGTATGAGTCACGCCGAAAAACTTCACTTTAATTTTGCCGCAGGTAATGGTCTCGTTTTTTTCAACAACATTAACATTGAGTGGTGGCAGATGAGGAAATTCAGCTTGGCGTTTCTTCATCATCAGGATGGAAAGATTTCTAGAATACACCACAGGGTTGCCGATACGAGACAGTACCAAAGGTACGCCTCCAATGTGATCGAGGTGACCGTGAGTAACAAAGAGGGCACGAATTTTGTCTTTTCTTTCTTCTAGGTAAGTGGTATTTGGTATCACATAGTCTACTCCAGGAGTTTCTTCGTTTGAGAAATGCATCCCTGCGTCAACGACGATGATATCGTCTCCAATTTCTATTGCGGTCATATTTTTTCCGATTTCTTCGACTCCACCGAGCGGAATGATACGAATCACGCCCTTATCTGGAGGGGGAATCTTGCCAGAGAGGCCATTCGTTTTGTATTGATTACCACCACCATAGACGCCACGAGAACCCTTGTTCGGTCCGTAGTTTTTCTTTGAATATTGATAAGTGGAGCTTTTGGTCGGTCTCTTTCTGGCGGGGTGCTTGTGTTCTCCGCCATGTGGTTTTCTGGCTTCAAATTTAAGTTCTTTACTTCCTTCTGTCGGACCTATATGGACGGGCTTTTTTTCTTCAATACTCACTGAGCTGAAGGATAGTCTGGTTTTTTTTATCATTCTATTATTATTTTATTCTCGGCTTCTTTATGCGGAGAACGGTTACTTTTAAATTTTATTTAATACTTTAATTAGTTTTTTAATCCTTTTTTGAAAATAATTCCCAAACATTGTCGGTATTTGTGTACCATTGATGTACATTACCAAAGCGTTCTCCTGGAGTGACTAGTCGGTTCATCACGAGACCTTCGAGATTCTCCGGCACTACATAGATAAATTTGGGACTATAGAGAAAGACTGCAGGCATATCTTTTTTGATTTCAGTTTCAAATTCGGCATATTTTTTCTCTCGGGCTTTGGCGTCTAAGGTTATAAAAGCATCCTCAAGTATTTTGTCTACCTTTGCGTTCGTGTAGCTCGATACATTTAATCCGGGATCTTTACGCTGGGAAGAATGCCAGAAAGCATACAGATCGGATTCGTGATTGATGATTTGGCCGAACAATAAAGCGTCATATTTGCGTGGGCGGATAACGCTTTGGTTTAGGTTACCGATCTCGAAGGTCTTGATCTCTACTTTAATGCCGACTTTTGCTAAGTCTTCTTGAATAAGCTCTGCGCTTTTTGAAAGCTCAGGGGCGTTGCCAGTGGAGATAGTGAATTCAAGCAAGGTAGTCGTCTTCTTTTTGTTTACAGTTGTTGTTTTTTCTAGGAATCCGTCTACATTCTTTTTCCAACCATCTTTAGCAAGACTTGCTTCCACTTTTTCTAGGATATCCGCTCGGGATTCTTCATTTTTAGCGGCGAGATTTTGGTAATCAGACATATTAGGTGGGATTGGATCATCGATTGCCACACCATAGCCGGAGAGAACTTCGGAAATAATGCGGTCCTTGTCTATGGCATCGTTGATCGCTCTTACCACCGTCTTATTTAAAAATATTTGGTTTTGGTTGTGGTTGAAGAAAATACCGAATATGCGAGGCAGGATCGTCGCTTCAACGCGATAATTTTCTTCTTCCAGATCAAGCGCATTCTCCGGATCTATCGAGCCGAGCTGGGTGATTTCTTTATTTTTCAGTGCCTGAAGTACATCTTTTTCATTGGGATAGAATCGGATTGAGATATTCTCTAGATAGGGCTTGCCGAGAGCGAAATTTGGAAAAGCTATCAGCTCATATGAGTTAATAATGCCGGACTCTTGTCGGGAAATTGTTTTTATCATAAATGGTCCGGAACCTATAGGGTTGGTATTGGCGGTGTTGAGCTCTATCAGAGATTGATTCCAGATGTGCTCTGGCAATATTCCCAATGTAGTATTTCCGAGGAAAGAGGAATATGGCTGTCTAAGGGTAAATATTATCGTCCGGTCATCCACTTTTTCCACAGTGACTCCGTCCCAGGCACTTTTCTCGGGGCTTTTCAAGACGGAATCTTTTACCTTCTGTATGGTAAATATGACATCATCGGCATCGAGAGACTCACCGTCGTGGAAAATCGTGCCCTCTTTTAGGGTAAATGTATAAGAAAGTTTATCGGGAGAGACTTCGTATTTTTCTGCTAAGTCTAAAGATAATTCTCCGTCGCCGGTTTTTCTCATTAGTCCGGAATATATAAGGGTAACCATATCTCGATCCGTATCCGAAAATGCGAGGACAGGATTGATGAAGCGCGGAGCGCCTACTATACCTTCACTGACAGATCCGCCAGGAGTGGGCACTGATACCATAAAATGTTGGTTAATACCTTGGAGAATAAACAGGGTACTTATCGATAGGATGATAAGCAGGGACAGGAAAATATTCTTTTCTTTTTTGGAAAAAGACGACAATACTGTATTGATTTCTGCTTTTTTAGGAAGTTTAAAATCGTGCATATTTAGATATCTTAATAGATTTTAGTGCAAGAATTCAGTTTGAGGCGTTTATGCGGGACGTTTTATGTCTTTATCATGATCGCCAATAGGGCGAACAAAGCAAAAAGAACAGCACACATTATTGACAGAAAAAAAAGAAACTTCTCGAAGCCTCGGCGAGTCTGATGGAAGCTGCCGGACTCCCCGCTACCCAGTGCACCCCCCGCACCTGCGCCAGTCTGTTGGAGCAAAATTGAGAGGACTAGTGTTACGGAAAGGATTATCTGCGCATATGGCAGAATCTGCGCTACTAAATTCATATGTGGATTATTGCATAATTACCTCAAAAAGGCAAATAGGATGGGTTAATGGGGCGGGTTTTTTTTGGAGTGATTTGGCTTATCTTTGATATCGAGGGATTTTTATATATAATATAAGTATGCATAAAGAAAATTCGGTTTTGGGGTTATTTGAGAAATTATTCCACAATTTTAATGCTCGCCAGATGAAAGACGCCACGGTGGCCTACAAGAAGCATCTGGACGAGGGCGGCAGGATGCTCCTTGCTATGGGTGGTGCTATGTCTTCCGCCCAACTCGGAGTGACCTTAGCTCCGATGATAAAGATGGGTAAGATCCACGCGATATCCTGCACGGGGGCTAATTTGGAAGAATCCGTTTTCCGTTTGGTTGCTCACAATAGCTACAAGGACTATCCTGATTACAGGTATTTTACCAAAGAGGACGATGTGGCTATTTTAGAGCGTGGTGAGCGTCGAGTGACTGATACATCCATCCCCGAGGAGGAGGCTTTTCGGGTAGTGGAGCCTATAATATTGAAAAGATGGAAGGAGGCTGAAGCGAAAGGCGAGAGGTATTTTCCACATGAATATTTCTACCAGATACTTTTGTCCGACGAGCTTAAAGATAAGTATGAGGGGAATCCGGAGCATTGCTGGCTTTTGGAAGCCGCAAAAAATAACATACCTATGGTCGTGCCGGGATGGGAGGATTCTACTTTAGGAAATATTTTTGCTGGATATTGTAAGGCCGGAGAAATCAATCCCAGCGTTATGAAGAATGGAGTTGAATATATGGTTTATTTGTATGACGAGTATGAAAAACTTTCTAAGGATGGTCCAGGGTTGGGCTTCTTCCAGATCGGAGGTGGTATCTCCGGAGATTTCCCGATCTGCGTCGTGCCTTCGATAAAATACGATCTCAAGAAAGAAGTACGCCCGTGGGGATATTTTTGTCAGATTTCGGATTCTACTACATCCTATGGATCCTATTCTGGTGCGACTCCGAATGAAAAGATTACTTGGGATAAGCTGACTAAGGACACTCCGATGTTCGTAATTGAATCTGACGCCACGATAGTGGCCCCACTTATTTTCGAGGCGATACTCGATAGATACACTCTAACCGAAAAGTAACAATATATGCTCGAATCAGTAGAATGGCTGCGTGAATTTATCGTCAATTATCCTGCGCTTCAATACGGGGTCGTCTTCTTAGGGGCGGCATTTGGTGGGGAAGTAGCCGTGATATCTTTGTCCTTTCTGGCGGCGCAAGGGTTTTTTCCACTACCCACCTTTTTTATTGTTAGTTTTATTGGTACTTTTTCTTCGGATATGTTGTGGTTTCTCCTTGGCAGAACTAAAGTCGTAGCTTGGCTCATTACTCATCGCTATGCGCACGGCACGATATCTCTTCTTACAGATACGATAGGCAAGGTGAGTCGTGGTAGTCATTTTCTGGCACTCGTTATGGCCAAGATGATGGTGGGTACCCGAGTCATATTGATAATGTACACCGCTAAGACTAGCCTTCCCTTCAGGAAATTTGTAGCCTATGACGCTGTCGCTGTCGTCATCTGGCTATTGGTCGTCATACCGATAGGATATATCTCTGGGCTAGGGTTCAGTTATCTTTCGAATATTTTCGAGAATCTATACGCTAGTATAGGCTTCCTACTTTTGTTCATTGGAGCGATTGTGATGTTCCAGCTGTGGCTTAAACGGAAGTTTACGGATGAGGCATCTTAATGAATTTATAAGCCACTAATTTAATAATAGTATGGATCAATTTTCACAACCACCTGGAAGTAAAATAGAAAAGTTTGAAAAAATCAAAACTAAGATCCAGAACACACTGTCGGATCTTTATACACAGGTTCTCGGAGAAAAGTTCGACGAATTGCTATTAGATATTGTAAATAAAGCGTCGGACTTGGAAAAGAAATATCCAAATAGAGATGAATATGGGGTTTATCATGCTTTGATTTCAAGCACGCAGGATGTGAATCTGAAGGTCGTGTATGATGATTTTCCAGGAGAGGATTCTATAGAGCTGTTTGTCGAAAGGCTCAGACAAAAATATTTGAAATAGAATATGATATAATAAATATATGCAGATACACTTGCAAGGAAAAAATATTGAGCTTACGGATGATATCAAGAATTATGTGAGCAAGAGGGTTACTAATTTGGAAAAGTTGCTTTCGCGGATAGAAGAAGGGGAGGGCGAGGTACGAGTGAATTTTGAAGTCGCTAGAACTACAAACCACCACAAGGCGGGCGATATTTTTCATGCTGATTGCCTGATCAACATTGACGGCAAGGAGTTTTACGCGAGCGCAGATAAAGATGATCTTCTGGCTTGTGTTGATGAGGTTAAGGATGCTTTATACCATGAGATAAATAAGAACAAAGATCGCCGTCAAACGCTCTATAAGCGCGGAGCCTCAAGCGTGAAGAAAATGCTGAAAGGCCTCTCTAAACGGAATCCATTTACTTCGAAATATTAATTCTTATACTCCATTTCTTTACCACCCTCAGAGATTATTTTGTCTATTATAAAAGCACCATTTTCTAAGTGGGCCTGAGTGATTATTATTCTTTTACCGTTCTTAAAAAAGAAAGTCCTGGGCCAGGCGGCATAGGCTCGGAATTTGTTGTAATTTTTTATCGGGTTGTCATCTAAATCTATCAGCCCGTCCTCTTTTTTTATTTTTTTTGAATAAGTGGCTTCTTCTTCATTTTGTTTAACTTTTTTTATTTTGCCCGAGGTGATGTCAGGTAAAATTTTGACCAAGAGATTCCCGCCTAGATTAATGAGTCTGGTGCGGAGCTCTGGTGCGGTTTCGTCAAGTTCGATATTTATTTTTTCAACCGTCAATATGTCTCCCGCGTCAAGCTTATATTGCATCTTTTGGATCGTCACGCCGGTTTCTGTTTCCCCGTTTAGGATGGCGGACTCTACCGGAGAAGCTCCGCGGTATTTTGGCAGGAGGGAATAATGGATATTTATGGATCCAAACTTGGGTATATTCAAGATTTTTTCGGGGATGATTTTACCATAGGCAACAACTACAAACAGGTTATAGTTTATAGCGGATAGTTGGTCAACAAAATTCTCATCGAACTTCTCAGGTTTTAGACAATGTATATTATTTTGTTCTGCAAAAACAGCGGTCGGGGAGGTTTGGAGTTGTAGTCCTCTGCCTTTCTTGGCATCAGGCGAGGTTACAATTAAAGAAGGCAAATAGTTATTTTGCTTCAATATCTCCAGGGTTTCTGAAGCGACATCTGGTGTACCAAAAAATACAAAATTGATTTTATTCATGAAAGCTGTTTGCTACAAGTTACAACCTATAAGCTGTTTTGAGGCTCCTCGGCCACTATTTCCTTGGCATGATCGATGAAGAGTATGCCGTTTAGGTGGTCAGTCTCGTGTTGGAAGATTTGCGCCATAAGCCCGGAAGCTCCACGGGTGAATTTCTTGCCATTCTCATCGTAGGCGGTGACTGTCGCTTTCTTGGACCTGTGAGTTTTGCCGTAAAGTGGGCGAACAGAGAGGCACCCCTCGGGCAGCCACTCTTTCTGACGGGAGAGTTTGGAAATTTTCGGGTTTATGAAAATTAAGTCTTTTATGGAAGGATTGCTCGGCTCAGCGCCGCGATTTTCCTGGCTGGAAAATTCGCTTTGTCCTCGCGCCGACGCGCTCCGGAGCCGCTGATCCGCGAATCCTTCCTCAAAGATTTTTCCGGAAACTACGAAGATTCGAAGCGAGTATCCGATCTGCGGGGCCGCGATAGCGACTCCGTCGCTTTGAGAGGCCAGGGATTGGGACATTTCTTTGAGTACCTTTCTTGTTTTTGCAGTCTTTATATCGGAGATGGGCACTTCCTTAGCAACCTTGCGCAGAACTTTTTCTTTTTGCTGAAGAATTTTCTTCATTTCATTTCTCGCTTATTTTAATTCTTTTAAATACTCGAGGAGCTTGCTTAACTTCACGGTTTCCTGGGAGCGACTGGCCATATCTCGTACTATTACCGAGTCTTCCAGTGCTTCCTTTACTCCGAAAATAAGGGCGTAAGGAATATTCAATTTTTCCGCTATGGCGAGCTGTGATCCGAGTGAATCCTTGGAAAGGGACTGGGCGGTAGGGATATGCGCTTTGCGCAGGATTTCGATGATGTTCAAACTCTTCAACTTCGCTTCACCGCCGAGTTGGATGAAATATATTTTTGGTTTTTTTAGTATGCGGGGAGCGAGTTTCTTGTACCAGCCTGACTCGACTACTCGGTCTACGCCAATAGAAAATCCGACCGCCGGCACATCTTTCTTACCGCCGATTTGGCGGGCGAGATAATCATAGCGTCCACCGGAAGCTACCTGCATCGCCGGCTCCTCTGGGTTGTCGCTCGTAGCATATACTTCGAAAACTGTGCGGGTGTAATACGAAAGTCCGCGCACAAGATTTTTGTTCATATTGTAGGGTATACCGAGCTCTTCTAGATATTCGAGCACTTCTTTGAAGTGTTTTTTACAGGAGGCGCAAAGGAAGCTTATAGAGTCCGGGGCGTTTATATTTATTTCTTTTGTTTTTTCTTCTTTGGAGTCGAGTATGCGGAGAGGATTGGTCTTCAGTCTCTCACGGTCAACCGGAGGTAGATTACTTAGGTGTTTTTTGTAATAGTTTACCAATTCGCGTATATAGCCACTTCGGCATTCTTTGTCGCCGATCGAATTTATGTCCACAGCGAGATCCTTGGCTCCGGCTTCTTCCAGGATGCTCATGCCTACTTTTATAACCATAGCGTCCAAAATACTCTTGTCGCTTCCGAGAGAATCGAGGTCGAATTGCCAGAATTGACGGTATCTTCCGCGTTGAGGCTTGTCGTGTCGGAATATCGGGCCGTACTGGTAGAACATAGCCGGTTGAGGTAGGTTCTGCATTCCTTGTTCTATATATGCTCGCATTAGAGGAGCAGTGTGTTCCGGCCGGAGAGCCAAATGATCGCCACCCTTAGTCTTAAGAGAATATATTTCTTTATCGATGATATCTGTACCTTCCCCGATTCCGGATGTGAAGATTTCTTCGTGTTCCATTATCGGTGTGTCAATTGGCTTGAAGCCGTAGTAGATAGCGACCTCCTGCGCCTTCTCGAAAAATCCCTGGAAGCTGTAATACTCGTCTCCGATGATGTCGCGCATGCCCTTAGGCGTGGATAGTTCTCTGGTTTTTGGCTTAGCGTCCTTGTTCTTCGTAACCTTCTTTATTTTATTCATAAAAATATTTGTTACTTATTATTTAGTCGCATCATAACTGCCAGGAGAAATGCCGACTTCACCGATTGGCAAAAGACGTAGGAACGGTTTGCCAATTAAGAACTTTCGATGCACTGGGCCCCAATAGCGGGAATCCGAACTTGCCGGTCGATTGTCGCCCATTACGAAATATTCCGAATCCTTTAGCTGAAGCGTCAGGCTATTGTTGCCCATATTTTTGACATAGGATTGGTCAAGTTTGAGTCCGTTCGGATATTCTTCGTTCAGGACGGTCACTTCATTCCCGTTTATTTTTATAGTTTCGTTTGGCAGACCGATTATTCTTTTGATGAAGAATTTTTTAGTGTCGCCAGGGTAACGGAATACCACTACATCGTATCTCTCGGGGTCGCCGAGACGGTAGGAGAGTTCGTCAATAATGAGATAGTCTCCATTTTCGAATGTAGGCACCATCGAGGATCCAGAAACCACGAAAGGCTGGGCAAC
>JBBDZS010000009.1:25899-29552 GCA_040900015.1 Minisyncoccota bacterium
AAGAACACTCGCCACAATGCCGGCAGGATCGTGGCAGAGCTCGTAGGTAAAAAGTTGGAAGATTCTAAAATAAAATCTTTAAAAATTCTTCTACCGGATACATTTATGAATAATTCCGGCAAGGAGGTAGCTAAATTTATCAAGACCAAAAAAGATTTAGAAAATTTAATAGTGATCTATGACGACATTGATCTGCCTCTTGGGAAAATAAAAATTTCTTACAATCGTTCTTCCGGCGGGCACAACGGCCTTGGTTCGATAATTAAATATCTAAAGAGTGAGGAGTTCGTGCGCATCCGCGTAGGCATAGCTCCTGCCACGCCATCTGGCAAATTGCGTAAGCCGAAAGGTGAGAAGGATGTGCTCAAATTCCTGCTAGGCGAATTCAAAAAGCCCGAACTAGAAATGATCAAGAAACTATCAAAGAAAGTAAGCGAAGCGGTGGAAACCGTATTTACCGAAGGTAAGGATAAGGCCATGTCGCTCTATAACTAAATTTCTTTTAGGGCTTCAATGATGATGCTTTTTTCGCCATTTCGAGTGGAGACTTTACCGGAGAGGACTATTATCTTCTCGGCAACCAAGAGATCTTTGTTCTTTTCAAATGCTTCCGGGAAGACTACTGCCTCGATGCTTCCAGTGAAGTCCGAAATTCCCATAAAGGCCATACGGTCGTTCTTTTTTGTCATCACCATACGCACTGTGTCGATAATGACGGCCATGGTTACGGAATCGTTATTCTTCAATTCTTCTCGGATTTTACTGATGACCGTACCGGCTTTCTCGATTCGCGCGCGATACTCGTCGAGCGGATGTCCCGAGATGTAGAGGCCGAGAAGGTCTTTCTCCCAAGCGAGTTTTTCTTTGGCGGTGGCTTCTGTCTGTGGAAGCAAAGTAATCTTCGAGCTCACTCCACCCGTTGCACCAAAGAGCGAAGTCTGGCTCATAATGTTTCTAGCCTCTTTGTTAAAGGAGAGAAGAGTCTCTAGATTGCCGATAATCATATTGCGTTCCGCGAGATCGTCGAGCGCGCCGGACTTGGAGAGCGCTTCGACTGATTTTTTGTTCAAGTTTTTATGGTTGATGCGCTCAAAGAAATCTGTCAGAGAAATAAACGGGCCATTTTTCTTTCTTTCTTCGATGATCGAGCTTGCGATGTCTGTGCCGAGGTTTTTGATAGTGTCGAGGCCGAAACGGATGGATTTCTCTTCGGCGTTTTCTTTATCTTTCACCACTGTAAAGCCGTTGTAGCTTTCGTTTATGGACGGAGACAGGATGGCAATATTCATTTTCTTGCATTCGGCTATGATTTCGGAAATCTTATCTATATCTCCTGACTCGGCTGTGAGTATTGCGCACATATATTCCACAGGGTAGTTGGCTTTCATATAGGATGTCTGATATGCGACGAGACCGTAAGATGCGGCGTGAGCCTTGTTGAAGCCGTATGCGGCGAAGGTCTCGATTTGCGCCCACATTTCTCCAGCTTTTTTCGGACTCATACCGCCAGCGATCAAGCCTTTGGTAAATTTTTCTTTTTGCGCTTCCATTTCTTCTGGGATTTTCTTACCGACTGCTTTACGAAGCTTATCGGCTTCGCCCCAAGAGTAGCCAGCCATATTAACTGCAATAAGAAGTAGGTCGTCTTGATAAATCAAGATTCCATAAGTGGTTTCAATAAATTGTTTAAGTCTTGGGTCAAGATAGGTTATTAATTTTGGATTATGTTTGCGTTTTATATAGTCGGGAATGAAAGCAATAGGACCAGGGCGATACAGAGCCACCATAGCATTGATGTCGTTAATGTTGGTGGGCCGGAGATCTTTGAGATACTTGGTCATACCTGAGCCATTGAGCTGGAATAGTCCAGCTGTCTCACCACGCGCTAGCATTTGAAATGTTTTTTTATCATTTAGGGGAATTTTCTCCAAATCAACTTCAATTTTGTATATTATTTTTACGAGACGAATTGCTTCAGCTAAAATAGATAAATTACGAATTCCTAAGAAATCGAACTTCGGCAGGCCGGCATCCTCGATATTATACATATCGTACTGGGTGATTATGGCGCCGCCTTTGGGGTCGAATTGAATAGGGGTAAAATCAGAAAGCTCGCTGGGTGCAATGACCACACCAGCAGCGTGGACCGACACATGGCGGACACAGCCTTCCATTTTTTTCGCAAGATCAATTATTTTTTTTGTATCCGTTTCCTTCGTGTAGGCTTCCTTGAGTTCTGGAGTTATTTCGAGCGCATGGTCGATAGTCATTGGGAATCCTTGGGAGCCCATCGGAATCATAGATGAGATGCGGTCGCCGACGCTATACGGGTAGCCGAGCGCACGTGCGACATCACGTACGGAACCCTTGGCCATCATTGTTCCGAATGTGCCGATTTGGGCTACCTTATCTTCTCCGTATTTATCTTTGGTATAAGCGATGACTTCGTCACGCCGATTGTCGGCGAAGTCCATATCTATATCTGGGAGCGATGGTCGCTCTGGATTGAGGAAACGCTCGAACGGGAGTTTGTATTCGAGCGGGTTGATGTTGGTGATGCCTATGAGATAAGACACGAAGGACCCAGCAGCCGAGCCTCTGACATTTGTAAGTATACCGTGTTCTTTGGAAAATCGGAGCAGATCGGAAACGACCAGGAAGTAGGAGGGATAGCCCTTACTGATGATTATCTCAAGCTCATACTCGATGCGGTCGCGAAGTTCTTTGTTTTCTTCCAGTCCGCGCTTGGCAATACCTTCTTCGGTCAAGCGACGGAGTTCCTCCTCTGGAGTTTTACCACTCTCAATGACATAAGTAGGGAAGAAAGCTTTGCCTAGCCCGAGATCGTAATCTTCGCACAGGTCGGCTACTTTGAGTGTGTTGGCCACCGCTTCTGGAATGTCTTTAAAATACTCTAGAGCTTTATCCTCATCAATAAAAGAAAAGTCGTCATCCGAGAATTCGAATTTGCTTGCTTCCTTGCCGTCCGTGCCGGTATTTATTTGAAGGAGGGTGTGATGCGCCTCGTGATCGTCCGGGTGGGCGTAGTGCGAGTCTTGAGTGGCGACTACAGGGATGGACATCTTCTCTGCGAGCTTGATGAGGGCGGCGCGGAGCTCTAAGTCGCGCTCTACATGTGGGTGCGATTGGAGCTCGATGAAATAATTTTCTTCACCAAAAATATCCTGGTGTTCCCGAATTATCGCCTCGGCTTTTTCATAATTTCTGGCTAGTACGGCCTGGGAGAGTGTGCCACCCATACACCCGGAGAGCGCGATGATGCCTTCATTATATTCACGAAGAAGATCCATATCCACTCGAGGTTTATAATAGTAGCCTTCGGTGTTGGCCTTAGATACTATCTTCATCAAATTCTTATAACCGGTCAGATTCTTGGCCAAAAGTATCAGATGGTAGCGCTTGTTGTCGGTGCCGTGCTCTTTGTCGTGGCGAGTGCGCTCGGCGACATATGCCTCTACCCCGATGATGGGTTTGATGCCGGCCTTCTTTGCTAGTTTGTAAAACTCAATTGCGCCGTACATATTGCCGTGGTCGGTAATGGCGAGCGCCTTCATCCCGTGTTTCTTGGCAAGACCTACTAGGTCCTCAATCTTAGAAAGCCCGTCTAATAGGGAATAGTGCGAGTGGGTGTG
>JBBDZS010000010.1:0-22334 GCA_040900015.1 Minisyncoccota bacterium
AAACAGTGTACGAAAACGCATTTGGTACGGTTGGGGTGTATGTTCCATGTGAAACTTCAAATAGCGATGTTTCTCGTGAAACAATCGAATATATGGTTATTGAAGTTACCCCCTATAGAATAGAAGCCCAATATAGCGATTTCAGGCATCCGGACGAGGTCAAATTTAGCGATACGATCGACGAGGACCTTAAAAGAAGGGATTTCACAGTAAATGCCATGGCCTTGAACAAAAGCGCTCTAAAGGACATATATGGCGCAGCCGAAGGCATAAAAAGTATGCAAGGACATAAAGGACATCTTGTTGATTTGTTTGAAGGGCTAAAGGACATCGAGAATAAGACCATCCGAGCGGTGGGGAACCCCGACGAAAGGTTTAATGAGGATGCCCTACGGATGCTTCGAGCTGTGCGCTTTGCGGTAGAGCTCGATTTTTCCATTTCTGAGGAAACGATTAGAAGCATCACCAAAAATTCAGAGTTGATAAAGCAAGTTTCTCAGGAACGCATTCGAGGAGAATTTGTAAAAATTATTATGTCCGAAAATCCCGCAAGTGGCATCGTGATGCTCGAGAAATTAGGTCTGCTTAAATACATAGTCCCGGAGCTCGAGGAGGGAATAGGCTGTGAGCAGCTTGGTGAACATATTTATGATGTCTGGGAACACTTGCTCCATGCGCTCCAACACGCAGCGGACAAAAAGTGGTCGCTTCAAATTCGCCTTGCCGCGCTTTTTCATGATATTGGAAAACCGAGAACTCGAAGAAGCATAACGAAGGAGCTAGAGCAGTATGACGCAGGCGGAAGGTTCACGCCGAAGGCGGGAGAAAAGTCAAGACAGACTGCTCTAGCTCCGCAGCCACAGAAAAATTCTCCGGCAACGGGCAAAAAGAAATATACTTTCTACGGGCACGAAGTTGTGGGCGCGAGAATGACGACGAAGATAATGGAACGACTGAAGTTTCCCAAAAAAGAAATTGAGCTAGTGGAAAAACTGGTACGTAACCATATGTTCTTCTCTGATACAGAACTGATTACATTGTCTGCAGTGCGTAGAATTATCCAGAAAGTAGGTAAGGAAAATATTTGGTTTCTGATGAATGTGCGCGAGAGTGATAGGGTAGGAATGAAAAAGAAAGAAGCGCCATATCGCTTACGTAAATATTTCGCGATGGTTGAGGAAGCACTTCGGGACCCGATATCCGTCGGCCAATTGAAAATTGATGGGGAGCATATGATCAAAGAGCTCGGCATCAAGCCCGGGCCTAGGATGGGCTGGATGCTTCATGCACTTCTCGAGGAAGTGCTGGATGCTCCAGAGAAAAATACGGTGGAGCATTTGTCCGAACTGGTAAAATCTTTAAATATGCTCGGCGACGCAGAGCTCCGTGCTTTGGGCGAGCGGGGTAAAGATAAAAAAGAAGAACTGGAAGAAGGGGAAGTGGATAAACTCCACGCCAAGCACGGAATTCGCAAGAAGAATTAGTACACTTCTTGCTGATAGCAAGTCTCGCAGTAGATAATTTCTTTCCGATCCGGAGAATAAGATGTTTCGAAGGTATTTGGACATCGGATGTCCAAGTGGTTAGGATGATTTGATTTGTCGCACATGCAGGCACGATGCCAAAGCGCGCGAGGATTTCTTTTTTTCATGCGGTCCTGGTGCCGGCATTCGAAGTCCTTACGAGGAAGGGGGAGGCCTAGCCGCTTATAGAAATCTAGTTCGTCTCGGGTGATGCGAAAATTTTTCTTGCAATCAATGCAAACCAATACTTCGTCTAATATCTTGTCCGTGACTTCTTCTATACTTGCGGGCATGGCGTCTTCTTTGATGGTTTCTTTTCCAAATATGCCAGAACTTTCGGCTTGCCAGTTGAAACCTCTTTCTTTGGCTTTAGTTTCGTTCATTTGATAGTAGTCGGCCCCCAGGGACTCATTCCAGCCAAAGGGCGAAAGATCTGGCGGGAGAAATTCACCATATGCACCGTCCCTACGCATTTGCTCGACTATTTCGCTTTTTATCTTTTCATATTCTTCTTTGGAGTATTCTTTGTTGAGGATTATATACTGGCCTTTGCGTATACCGTTACAGCCTATTCCGTTGTTTAAATTGTGGCAATTTTCGGAATATTCCACTTCGTTGCAATAAAATACATATGCGTCCGACTTGCATTTGTTGCTCTGGAGTATGCCCATCATGTTATAGCAGAACTGGTTTTTGTAATAGTAATTATTACAGTCTTGACTATCCATAGAATCCACAGTGTCTGCGACATAGGAGCAGTTCTTGGTGTCCGAGGCATCAAAGACCCGCACCCCTTCGTGGCAATTAGATATGTAGTCCCCGGTCACGTTGTGGCATTTGACGGTTGACGCGTATTTCACAACTGTGTTCTTTTTTAGCTCCGCGAATTCTCGCTTGGCTTTCTCAATATTTTCATAACTTGAAAGTATCTCTTTTTTCTTTTGCTCAAATTCTTCTTTAGTGCATTTTTTATTGAGAATGGCATACGAGAGGTGGCGGCCGTTGGTAGAGAGGATGCAGTTTTGGCAGTCGCGCATATTGTAGCAAAACAAGAGATCGCTCGAGGTTTGGCATTGCTCGGAATACATGGAATGGTAGCATTTATTGACATCAACACATTCGTAGCAGAGTTCCGAATCGTAGACGAAGGCGCTGTCGACGGTGTCCTTGGAGCGCTGGATCAGCCGGCTGTACATACAGTCCTCATTATATTCTGCGGCGAAAATGAGGTAGCAATCCTTGTTGTCGGAAGCGCCGTTGGTATACTCGCTCCGCGTAGAATTGAGCATCATTAGCGCAAGCCTCGGAACTTTTTTCTGTAATTCTTTGTACTGCTCGAAGAAATTTTTATTCGGAATATAATTCTGCGCGAAATCTTTTGGATCCCATTTGTCGCTCCACTGTCGGGCGATGTTGTGGATCACATTTTCCTCAAAATGTCAGCCATTTGACTTAAGGTCTCGGGCTCGTGCGTCCGTCTTTCAATGACGGGATGCCCGTAGAACATGTGAGGACGCAGTGTGAAGTCGTCAGTCTGGGAGACATACTCAGATAGTATGTCCTTAAAATCGATCCCGAACTGCTTTCCCCGAAAGAGCATTATCCCTACCATGAAGACGTAATTTTGGTCCGAGGGCTGGAACGGAAGCGGCGGGTTTCTTTTTTTCAAGTTGGCTTTTTTAAACCAACCCTCAAAAGAATTCTTGATGTCCGCCCGCGCTTCTGTCAGGTTCTCGCAAAGCTGTTCAGCGAGGAACCAATAGAAGGCCAAAACTGCATCATTGGGGTGCCCGTTATTGACAAAAGCCTCTTCGATGAATTTGGCAACCTGCATGCTGTACTTATTCACTTTTCACCTTCTTGCGCCTAGCGCGAAAATGGTTAACGAAGAACGTTTCAATCTCAATGAGAGCATAGCATATAGAAATTATATTGTCAAGTATTTATTACAAAAATAGATTGAAAACAAAGGTTTAAATAGAAACTGTGGAAACAGCTTGACACAAAAATAGATAGGGAATATAATATAAATATGCTAAATGGGGTTAAAACAGAACAACAAAATATCTACGAAAATCTAGTTAAATCTGGGCTTTCAGAAAATGAGTCAAAAGTGTTTTTGGTATTACTTATGCTCGGAAAAGGAACGGTAACCCAAATCACAAGAAAAGCGGGACTAAACAGGACGACCGGGTACGATATTTTGGATAACTTGGTTGCGAAAGGACTGGCTAGTATCTCCGGCAAAGAGCCAAAGCAGGAATATCTGGCGGAATCGCCAGACAAAATGGTTTATATTTTGGAAAAAGAGATAAATGAAAAAAACAAACAACTTAAAAAAATAAAAAATATTTTGCCGGAAATGAAATCATTACACAATGTCGCCGGTCGTCCGAAAGTAAGATTCTATGAAGGGATAGAGGGATTAAAAGATGTTTATGAAGATACTCTTACTTCTACTGAACCGATACGGGCGTATGCCAGCGTGGGGGATATGCATACGGGGCTACCGGGATATTTTCCTGGATATTACAAAAGGCGTGCCAGTAAAGGCATATCTATTCGTGCGATTATTCCCGACACCGAAGCCGGAGTAGAGAGAAAAAGCGTTGATAGTAAGGAAATGCGTGAAACGGCGCTCGTACCCAAAGAAACTTTTTTGTTTTCCCCTGAGATAAATATTTATGATGATAAAGTGATGATCGCTTCCTGGAAAGAAAAGCTCGGTATCATTATTGAGAGCCACGAGATTGCGGATGCGATGAAAAAAGTTTACGAACTCGCCTGGGCCGAGGCCAAGAGGCTAGATGCGCAGTGTAAATAGCCCATCGTTTTCATCCCGCTAGGCAAGACCTAGCGGAACAGGATAAAGTTTAACCCTCTCTGGAGGACTATCCAGTGTGCTTGTGGCGTTCTTCGAGATATTTTAGATGTTCTAATTTTTCTTGTTCGAATCTGCTATTTTTAGCAAGATGAGATTCTATCATTTTAGAAGTGTAGCTGGCGCCTAAATAGTGAGGCATTACCACGAACGAGGCGCCGACGGAGTAAAGCTCCTTGGCTTCCCGAATATCGTGAGAGGTCACTACGATTACTCCGTCAGGACGATGATGCCGATAATAAGAAACCAGGCCGAGATTGGCTTTGATGTCTGGAATGGTGGAGACCACTAGCTCTGCGTCTTTGAGGTGAATGTCTTCCAGGAAGTTCACATCCTCCGCATCTCCGAAACGACAGGGCACATCCTCGATGTTTAGCTTTTTGATTGATTCCGGATTGAAGTCTACTACTAGGTATTTATTGTTCGCCTTTTTGGCGGTGTTTACAAAATCATACCCCACCCGGTCGTAGCCGAAGATAATAATATTGAAAGGGTCTTCCGCTTCTTCGTTTTTTTCTACTGCATTTCTTCGCCATTCGAGCAAGCGCAGGACTGGCCGTACATATGGATATATTTTTTCGGTGTAAAGTATGAGATAGGTGGATCCGGCGATGGTAATGATACCCACCAGAGTAATGAGCGATACGACCTCTTGGCTCAGGTGGCCCACAGAGAACCCGAGCGCGATTAGGATAAGTGAGAATTCGCTGATTTGAGCGACGGTAAGGCCAGCCCGGAAACCCGTGCGGCTCTGGTAGCCGAGTAGGTTCATTATGATTATCACAATAACCGGATTGCCGATGAGGATGAAGAGCGAAAGTGCAATCGCAGGAATGAGAATACTTGCGACGCTCGATATGATTATCTGGCTGCCGAGGAGCACAAAGAAGAGCAGGATGAAGAAGTCGCGAAGGGGTTTCATTCGGGAGCTGATTTCCTGCGAGTAAGGAGAAACAGAGAGGGTGACACCGGCGATCAGCGCTCCTATTTCAAGCGAAAATCCGAAATTATAAAATATCGCCGCCATTCCTAGGCCCCAGGTGATAGAAAATAGGAACAAGGATTCCTGGGATTTGGCCAGGAAGGTGGTGAAAGACGGCAGGATGAACTTGCTTACGATATACAAGGCCGCGAAGAAAAGTAGCCCGGATACGAAAATTAGAATTCCCGAATCGGAGTCGGTCGAAGCGGGAGAGCTGAAAAATGAAACAAGAAGTAAAATCGCTGTCGCAACGATGTCTTGCACCAAAAGGAACCCCACTGAGATTTTACCGTATAATTTTTCCAAATCTCCTTTGTCGGAAAGTAACTTTAAAATTATAATCGTGCTTGAGAAGGTCAGGGCTACGGCTCCATAGAAAGAAGAAATATTGTCGAAGCCAAGCAATCTCATAATTCCGAAGCCGACCACGGAAGTGATGACGACTTGTCCGAGCCCGGTGATGAGCGAAGTCCGGCCGACTTCGCGAATGATGTCTGGCTTTAGGCTGAGGCCCACAATGAAAAGAAGTATGGCGATCCCGAGTTTGGAAAATAATTCTATGTATTCTGTGCTGGTAATAATATTAAATAAGTACGGTCCGGCGAGGATACCAGTCAATATGTAGCCTACGATGAGTGGCTGTCTGAGGGCTCTCATAAAAGCAGATAGCACGGTGGCTATCCCCAGAATCAAACCTATTTCGATGAAGATATGCATGAGTTAAATATAACACAGGTTATTTGATTTCTATCAACACTGGGCAATGGTCGCTACCTAGGACTTCGGGCAATATCTCTGCTTTCTTCACTTTCTTTTTTAATCGTTCGCTTACGAAGATATAATCAATCCGCCAACCCACATTTCGTGCTCTGGCGTTAGCGAAATGACTCCACCAAGTGTAGTGGCCGGAGCCTTGGGTAAACATTCGAAAGGAATCTACAAATCCGGCTTTGAGAATATTGTCGATACCTTCACGCTCCTCAGTAGTAAAACCTTTTTTGCCTTCATTTTCCTTCGGGCGAGCCAGGTCGTCGGGAGTGTGAGCGACATTGAGGTCACCGCAGAATATTACTGGTTTGTTTTTATTGAGCGTTCGGACATGTTCCAAAAATGCGGGGTCCCAATGCTTGTGGCGAAGAGGAATGCGGGAGAGGTCGTCTTTGGCATTCGGAGTATAGACGGAGACTACATAAAAGTTTTTAAATTCGGCGGTTACTATCCTACCTTCGGTGTTCGGATCACCATAAGTGTCTTTGAGGTTATATTTTTTTAGGATTTTGTCCGGAATGTTCAGTGAAACGGAAGTCGGTTTTTGTTTGGTGAAAATAGCCGTGCCGCTATATCCCTTTTTCTCGGCGGAGTTCCAGTATTCTTCGTATTCTGATAGGTCCACTTCATTTTGGTGTTGTTCCGCTTTGGTTTCTTGCAAGCAGAGGATATCCGGCTGGTATTTTTTTATGAAATGCACGAGAAGACCCTTCTTGTGGACTGCCCTTATTCCGTTTACATTCCAGGAGATTATTTTCATATTATCTTTTATTATGAAACTTTTTATGGATATCCCGCAGATGCTTGTCGGTGACATGGGTGTATATCTGAGTGGTGCCGATGTTCGCATGACCGAGCATAGCTTGCACCGAGCGTAGGTCTGCCCCGTTCCCCAGTAAGTCGGTCGCAAACATATGACGCATTACATGTGGAGTTACTTTTTTGGAAATTCCGGCCTTAATCGCGTGCTGTTTCACAATTCTTTCCACTGATCTTTTTGTTAAAGGTGAAGCGTTTTTTATTACAGTTTTTTCTTTTGATTTTTTACCTATGCCGCTGTCCACTTGGATGAATAGGGCCTCCGACATATCCTTGCGAGATGCCAGATATTTTTTTACCGAGTTCCTGGCTTCGTCGGAGATGAAGACCACGCGTACTTTGCCTCCCTTGCCTCGGATAGAGAGTTCTTCCGAAGTCAGATCTATATCGGAATTTAGAGAACATAGTTCGGAAACACGCAGACCAGTCGAAAATAATAATTCTAGTATTGCTTTATCTCGCAGATCTTTCAGTTCTGTGCCATTTGGCGAATCGAGTAGTCGGAGTAGTTCGCTTCGGGTGATCAAGTCGAGGGATCTCTCGGAAATTTTTGCCAATTCGATACGCTCTGGCGCCATAGACTTGATGTCTTGCCTGGCGAGATATTTAAGAAAGGCGCGGAGGGCGATGAGATAATAATTTTGAGTTTTCTTGGAGAGGGTAGCTCCGCTTGCCCGGTTGTTGCCCGTAGACTGTCTGTTGAGCCACAGGCGAAATTCGCGGACCATATTGTCATCAATGTTTGCAGGATTGTCGTTCTTTGTATATTCCAAAAAGCGCGACAAGTAATGGTCATAATTTTCCACCGTCTTGAGCGACCGGCCTTTCTCTATTTCCGTGTATTCCAGAAATTGAGTTTTGAGTTGTTTAAGTGAAACCATTCCGTATATTTTAGCATGCCTGACCGTCCTTTGGTGGTTCGCACAATATTTTGTCTTAAGGGGAGGCTTATAGGCAAAATGTTGCATTTTTGCTCAGTTTATGCTATTATGTGCCCATGTTAGCAACCAAGAAAAAACAAGCAGTAATAAAGAAAAATCAGGTACACGATAAGGATACTGGCTCTCCTGAGGTCCAAGTCGCCGTCCTTTCTACCCAGATTTCTGAACTGGCTAAGCATTTGAAAAAGCACAAGAAGGACAACCATTCCCGCCGTGGGCTCATCAAGATGGTGGCTGATCGCCGTACGCATTTGAAATATTTGGAGCGCAAAAGCAAACCTCGATACGATGCCTTGATGAAGAAAATGGACCTCGCTTAACCTCACCCCCAGCCCCTCTCCTTATTAAGGAGAGGGTGGCTAAAAGCCGGGTGAGGTGTATAATTAATTTATATGACCGTTATAAAACATAAAGAACAAAGAGTCGGAGTTTTTATCGATACGCAAAACTTATATCACTCAGCTCGCAACCTTTACAACGCGCGAGTAAATTTTGGCGCGGTACTCAAGGACGCTGTCGCTGGCCGCAAGCTGGTGCACGCAGTCGCCTATGTCATCACAACTGAAGCAGGGGATGAGAAGCATTTCTTCGAGGCTCTCTCCAAGCTGGGAATCGAGACTAAGGCTAAGGATTTGCAAATATTTCATACCGGCACAAAGAAAGGTGACTGGGATGTGGGCTTGGCCGTCGACGCGATCAAGACTGCACCGAGGCTTGACACTATAGTTATAGTTTCCGGTGACGGAGATTTCGTACCTCTCGTTGAGTACCTGCAAACGATGACTCAGGTGGAAGTGATA
The DNA here is from genome assembly GCA_040900015.1 of Minisyncoccota bacterium. Lineage (GTDB taxonomy): Bacteria > Patescibacteriota > Minisyncoccia > Phycocordibacterales > UBA9973 > UBA9973. The sequence continues at coordinate 8,715 of JBBDZS010000010.1, forward strand.
TCCTTCGGTAAGTCCACATCTGCTCGACTTCGCGAAAGAGCGGATGATTTCGTAGATCTCTCCGCAAACCCCAAGAAATACTTGATCGGCGCCAGGTAAAACTAGTGTAAACACAACAAAGCACCTCAAGCGGGTGTTTTTTGCATTTTAGGCCGTAAATGCTAAGATAAAAAGAATTTATCAGTTAACATAAGGTTCGCCTTTAGATAGAGATAATGTGCCGCTCTCCTGCGGAACAATACTTTATTCTGAAGGGGAGCTCAAAAAAATTATGCAAAAGAAGGAATATAGCGTGGAAATCGGCGGCAAGACTTTGACGGCCGTTTTTACAGATTTAGCAGAGCAGGCTCACGGTTCGGTAATGCTTCGTTATGGAGAAGCGGTAGTGATGGCCAATGTAGTGATGTCCAAAGATAGTCAGGAAGGGTTGGGCTGGTTTAATTTGACAGTAGATTATGCAGAGAAGTTTTATGCCGCAGGTAAAATACTCGGTTCTAGGTTTATGCATCGCGAGGGTAAGCCCTCCGAAGATGCTATCTTGGCATGTAGAGTCATAGACCGCACCCTCCGTCCTCTCTTCGATCATTCCATTCGTCACGCCGTCCAGGTGATAGTGACCGTGATTGCAGTAGACGACAACGACCCTACTATATTGGCCGTGAATGCGGCGTCGCTTGCACTCGCAGTGTCCAACATACCGTGGGATGGTCCTGTCGGTTGTGTGCGTATTGGAAAGTACGAGGACGATACTCTAAAGATAAATCCATCCCAAACCTTAAGAGATAGTGATGATAAATACAAGTTTGATCTTACTGTTTGCGGTAAGGACGGTAATATTAATATGATAGAGGCTTCCGCCCACCAAACATCTGAGGACGAGCTCGAGGCCGCACTTCTAGAGGCGAGCAAGGAAATTACTAAACTAGAGAATTTTCAAAAGGAAATAGTAAAAGAAATCGGAAACGAAAAAAGAGTAATAGAAAAAGAAGTTTTAGATCCGCAGTCGCTCGCTTTGTTCAATGAACATATCCTACCCAAAATGCCAGACGCGATATTCGCAGGGTCTGGTAAGAAAATAATAGACGAGCTTCACAGTGCTTGGAACAAAATGGTCAAAGAGAAATATCCGGAGAGAAAGAGTTTCGCCCCCGAAGACAATCTTTTTGACGATACTGAAAATGATATCTTGCATAAAAAAGCTATAGAAGAAGATAAGCGTGCCGACGGTAGACCAATGGATAAGGTGCGTGATTTGTATGCGCAGGCCGGAGGAGTATCTTCAGTATTACATGGTTCGGGAATATTTTATCGCGGAGGCACGCACGTGCTCTCAGTGCTTACTCTTGGTGGGCCGGAAGACAAGTTGCTTGTTGATGGGCTTCAGTTGAAACAAGAAAAAAGGTTTATGCACCACTACAATTTCCCTCCATATTCGGCAGGAGAAGTCGGCAGAGCAGGATTCACCAATCGCCGAGAGGTAGGTCATGGAGCACTCGCTGAAAAAGCGCTCGCTATGATACTGCCTTCACCACTTGAATTCCCATACACCATGCGCATAGTTTCTGAATCAATGGCCTCGAACGGCTCTACTTCCCAGGCATCAATCTGTGCTTCGACTCTTGCACTTATGGATGGCGGGGTGCCGATACTCGCTCCAGTTGCCGGTATAGCAATGGGTCTAATGTTGAGTGAAACGAAATCCGCCTCTGGCGGACACGAGACTAAATACAAAATTCTTACAGATATCCAAGGACCCGAAGATCATCACGGAGATATGGACTTCAAGATTGCTGGTACCAAGAGTGGAGTCACCGCTATTCAGCTAGATGTCAAAGTGGATGGAGTGCCGGTCAAAATTCTAGGCGAAGCCATGAGACAAGCAAGGTCGGCGCGAATTACCATTATTGATAGCATAGAAAAGGAGATCTCAGCACCTCGGGCGGAAATTTCTCCGAACGCGCCTAAGATACTTATCATCAAAATCAATCCAGATATGATCGGTATGGTCATCGGTTCAGGAGGAAAGACTATCAAAGAGATCAAAGAGAAAAGCGGAGCCGAAATATCAATTGAAGACGATGGTACAGTGTACTTTACTGGAAAAGCTGGTTCGGCAGAAATTGCTATGCAGATAGTCAAAGATATGACTCGTGAATTCCAAGTGGGTGAAATGTTGGAAGGTAAGGTGGTCAAGATCGCCGACTTTGGTGCTTTTGTCAGCCTCAATGATTCGACCGACGGCATGGTTCATATTTCAGAACTAGCACCATGGCGCGTAGAGAGAGTGAGCGATATAATAAAGGAGGGCATGATCGTCCCAGTCAAAGTGATCAGTGTGGATCGCGAGCGCGGTAAGATCGGCCTATCTATTAAGGAAGCTAATAAAGATTTCTTTAAACCCAAAGCATAAAATTTGACAAAGTAGGTCAAAATATGCTATAATATATAGATATAGTCCTTTTAAATACTTACTAAAACTAGGTATTGCTTTGAGTGCGGATGAGATCTACATTTGGAGCAGTACCTAGAAAGGATGCGGTGGGTGAAGGCGTGGTGTCTTTGCTTTTCGTAGCCTGGGGATTGCGGGAGGTTGTCATGAAGAAAAACGTGACGGATCGCCAAGGACTCGAGCATGCCCGATTGGCGCGGGCAAAAAAGGTGTCTCGAGAAGCATACCAGACTGTACACGACGACGGCACGATGGCACGCGTGCTCGATGGCATCCGCGACGGGCTGCCGATTACCGTCGGCGTGCCTGTCGTGCCACCGCCTGGCTGCCGGATCCTGACCCTCAAGGTGCCGGTCCGGCTCGACGAGCCGTGGGATGACGCAGTGAACGCGGCGGGCCCCGACACCGGTGCGGACTGGAATGTCCGCAAAGTCGGCGACCTGTATGTGCCGACCGGCAAGGGAGTGGTGGAGCAGGAATTCGTGCTCCTCAACTATCCAGCCGGCGATGGCAGCTGGGAAAAAGCCATCACATGGGGTGATACGATGCACCTCCATCGCACGGCCCCCCGTCAGGTATTCGCCATCGGCAAGGCGAAGCCCAACTTCCATACGGAGGTTGGAATTGATCCGACTTACGTGGTGGAAACCACCGGCTGTGCCTTCGACGGCGACGGTCAGGCGTGCTTCGTCTGGTGGGACGGTTCGAGACGTGAAGCGTACCTGAACTGGCAGAGCCTTTACGGCTCCTCGCATGTCTGGTTCGCGTTCCGCAAGTAGCTCTAAGGGCTTGGTCACTGTGGTCTTTTGGACACTTTGGCCTTTGCCCTGTATTCGGTTTTGCACCTGTGTGTGAGTGGTGCAGTCGAATGCATCATTCATACACAGGTGAGTAAGAATTTAATTCTGCTCACCTGTTTTTAATTATGTTAAAATATAAATGGTAGTAGGCGAATCTGCTGGAGATTACGGTTTCTAGCGGCCGAATCCAGTATCCGTGTGTCGAGAGTTTTCGTGATTAAGATTGCGAAGAGAGTGATATACGTAGAAACTTCATTAAAAAATGAAAATACTTGGTATAGAATGCTGACGCATTATGATGCGGAATAAAATTCAACCCCGAGCTATTCATGGGAATTTCAAGGGGTGGTGGAACGGACGGTATTCTGTACACAACCTTCGACGGCAACGATCAGGCGTGCAACGTCTGGTGGAACGGTTCGAAACGTGAAGCGAACCTGAACTGGCAGAGCAATTACGGCAACTCGAATGACTGGTTCGCGTTCCGCAACTATTTCATTTCCTCGACTTTGTGTCGGGGTTTTGTTTTGTAAGCTGTCCACTCCAGCCACCTAACATCCGACCTATCTCTTCAATTTTCTCCGATAAAATAATGTATTTTTTACTTTCAAGTGACTTAGTTTCCCATAAAACCATTAATAGTATTTTTAGTGTATCTGTTTTTCTGATTGCCAGCCTTACCCAAGGATGTTTCTCTTCTTTAGAGAGGAAACTGGCAATAGAAATCGCCTCAATTATTTCAACAAACAAGGTGTCGATCCTCTCACCTAAAGAGTATCTGTGTATTTTAGGTAGAATATTATAGTAATTAATCCAGATTAGATAACTGGCTTTAACTTTTGCTAATAGTGGCAAAAGTTGGGGGGGGGGTAATATGATTAGTATTATGCCTCGGCAATTTACCCATACCTATAATAATATCATTTCTTTAGAGAATTTACTTCTAGCTTGGAGAGAGTTTCTAAATGGCAAGCGAAATCGTAAAGACGTACAGGAGTTTGAAAGAAATTTAATGCTTAATGTTATTTCTTTACATAATGATTTCGTTGATAAAACTTATAAACATTCCAACTACCAAGCTTTCGATATTGCTGACCCAAAACCTAGAAACATACATAAGGCAGAGGTAAAAGATAGGCTGTTACATCACGCTATCTACAGATTACTATACCCATATTTCGACTCCAAATTTATCCATGACTCATACTCTTGTCGAGTAAACAAAGGCACCCATAAAGCCATGCAAAGATTTCAAGCTATGACTTACAAAGTCTCGAAAAACAATACGCAGACGTGCTTTGTGCTTAAATGCGATATTAAGAAATTCTTTGCCAACATAAATCACGAAATTTTAAAGAGTATTCTAATAAAACATATTAAAGATAAAGAAATTCTGTGGCTCCTGAGCCAAGTAATAGATAGCTTTACTTCTCACCCCATAGGCAAGACCTATGGGGTAGGGTTGCCATTGGGCAATCTGACTTCTCAACTATTGGTAAATATCTATATGAATGAATTTGACCAGTATATGAAAAGAGAATTGAAAGTAAGAAATTACATCAGGTATGCAGATGATTTTGTTGTGTTAAGTAGAAACAAAGATGAACTAAACCTTATACTACAATATATCGTAGTATTTCTTAAAGAAAAATTAAAATTAGAATTACATCCTGACAAGGTCTACATTAAGACTTTTGCTTCTGGGGTTGATTTCTTGGGTTGGGTGCATTTTTCACATCACAGGGTGCTTAGAACATCTACCAAAAGGAGAATGTTAAAAAACTTTACTGAAACTATAAAAGAATCGACCAAGCAATCATATTTAGGGATGTTGAAGCACGGAAATGCCTATAAATTAAGAAAATGCTAGAATAGGATTAATGGATAAAGAAAATGAAGTAAAACACCTCGCAGTCGAAACCTATGCGGAAGATATGGCCCAGGTAATTCAGGACGACCGGGAGGGGTTGGTCAAGAAAATTATCCACGAACAGGAACAGCGAGAAGCGGAACGCAAAAACTTTTCTCCTGAATCCAAAAAGAACAAGTTTTATATGTTCTTGAGTATTGTCCTCGTGTTTAGTGCACTTGGAATTCTTTTCTTTTCGATTCTTAAAAATGAAACTACTTCAGTAGAGATACAAGATCAGTTCGTGCCTTTCTTACCGAGCGAAAAGAGCTTCTTTATCGAAGTAGCCGCGTTCGACAAGACAGAAATAGCCAGCAGTATTCGCAATGAGTTAGCTCGGAGCGACCTCAGGCAGGGTGGCGTCGAGGGCATATACCTTACGAAAAACAAAACGGCGATAATGGGCCTGCGTGAATTCATTTCTATTTTTGAAATGAGTTTTGTTCCTGGAGACCCCGCATTAATTAGTGATAGTTTTTTGATCGGCATCACCAACATAGAACAAAAGGAGCTCTTCTTTTTGTTCAAAGTGCGCTCTATGCTCGATATTTTCGGCCCAATGCGCGCTTGGGAGCGTGAAATCTTTCCAGAGTTATACGATCTTTTCGGATTTGAATTAAATTCCGAAAATAATTATCTGCTTTACAAAGAATGGCAGGACGGGGTAATAGAAAACAAAAATGCCCGAATACTTACTGAAAGTGGAGGAAATATAGTGATGATGTATGTCTTTGCTGATGATGCTTCGGTAGTCATTCTAAGTGGTCGAAACGGCGCGAAAGAAGTGATGCTCCGTTTACAGCAAAGCCAAATAAAGAAGTAATAGGCAAATTTATTCTATTGCGGGCAATTCTATGTAGAACGTAGCGCCCAATCCTGAGCCCGCGGATTCTACCCATACCCGCCCTTGGTGCGCTTCTACTACGAGCTTGACGGAGTAGAGTCCATAGCCAGTGGAGTCCACATTGACCTTGACCGATTCCTTGCCTCGTCCGCCCTCGGTAAACAGGTTTTTCTTGTCCTCCTCGGTCACACCTATGCCTGTGTCTTTGACCGATAAAATAATTTTTCCATCTTGCTTGATGAGCTCTATAGTAATGACTCCGGTAGGGGTGTATTTGATTGAATTTTCCACTAGATTGTTGACCGCCTCTTTGATCCAAAAAGAGTCGCCCATGATATAGCAGTCGGCCTTCTCGATATTTTTCTCGAGCGCAAGACCTTTCTTCTCGATACTTATCTTTTTTTCGGAGACGACTTTTAGCATTACATCCTTAAAGTCGACTTTTTTGATATCATATTTCACCAGACCTTTCTGCATATTGGCAGAATTGAGCACTAGGTCAATGGTTTTGATGCCAGCGTCATTGGATTCCAGGCCTTGTTCGGAGCGCTTCTTTATTTCCTCGTTTACTTCACCGAATGTGCCGTCCAGAATGCCGGCGAAGATATATTTCGAATGAGTAAACGAGCCCTTAACCTTATGGGTAATAAGGTGCATAAGGGACTCGCGTTGTTGGACTAGCTTTTTTAAGTCTAGATTGAGTTTTGCCAGCTGTTCTCTTTGTTCCACTTCTCTCATCACGCTTCTGATGAGCAGTACACCTACTCCCACCAAGCTGATAAACACGCCCCCCCTTAGGAATATAGTAGACAGATCCGGCGCTTGAATGAATTGAAATAAAGCCAGAAGCAGTAGTAAGACCATGAATACCTCAGTTCCGATAATTTTTACATTGAAGACATTGCTTTTTGCCATAGAATAGCTCGTAAGGATTATGAACGGAAAAACCAACAGGGAAGCAATCGGTATGTAAGCAGATTCATTGAATATCACCGGCAATATGAAATTTGACACCATAACAGAGAGGAACATAAAGACGATACCCATCGTAATAAAGAGAAAGTTTTTCCTCGTCTCTTTTTTTGACTTAAATGTTTTTACCAGGAAGATAACGACACCAGCCAAAGCATATATGGTGGTTGTTGCGCCGAAAAGCGGTAAAAACGGTCCATCTACTACTGAAATTACCGTCCCCCCGGGGGATATTTCACCCGCCCTTTCAAATACTAAAGGAGTGAGCGTCAGAATGGAGATGATCGATGTCCAAGCCAATAGCGAAATGCTAATTATTTTAGGTATGCCGACTTCCGACTTAGGGAAAGAGATGGAAAAAAGTAAAAAGAAAAATAATAGCCATGTTACCGCGAAGATGGTCAGCCGTAAGATGGTAAAAGCTTCGATGGCAAATTGGGACTGGTAGCTCAAGTAGTTGGATATTCCCCATAAAGATATGAACAGAGTCAAGCCGAGAAAAATTTTGTTGGTAGAGCTTTTACTATTTGCAAAGTAGACAATAAAGCCTATTATAACCGTCATTACTATGACTATTCCTACCGCTAGTAGGTCCCAATTTTGATAAAGATAATCAAGCATGATGGTTATTGTTGTTTGTTAAAGCAATTCTTTTAATAAGATCGTGGAGGTGGTCAATTGCCATCTTTTCGGCCTTTTTATTCCAAAAGATATTTTTTAAGGGTTTTACGAAATCTTCTCCTCCAAAAAATTGATGCCGAATGCTCCCATTTTTATGGCCGACTTCCTTACCGCTTATTACCACATTTTTTATATTACCATTTTTTTTAGATATATTGTGGCTATGGTTTATCGTTCCCTCCGGTATTATATAGTCGGCATCTCCCCATATCAATGTGGTCGGTATATGAGAGGGGATTAATTCTAAATTAGCACTACTTCGGTTTACGCCTGCGGGGTAAAAAATAATAGGAGAAACGCCAAAAATTCCTTTTATAAAAGGGCGTAACTCATCCTCATATTTCGTCAGGTCATTGTGTAGTGGCATTTGCGCCAGCCTGGATGCGAAAACAAAACCACCACTCATTCCGCCTAATATTATCTTTTTTTTATTATGCGCTTTCAAACTCCTTATTTTATTTACTATGTTTTCAAACAAGACTTCCTCATTATAGCTATTTGCAAATTTTACTCTTTGTTTGTGGCTTCCGGGCAGGATTGTGAGTCTTAGTATTCTCCATAAATTTTTTTTTAGTTTTTGTCCATCCCAAACATCCACTGTCTCAACCATGGCGCCATTTTCCTTTAAAAAATCAAAGGCGGCAATTAGTGATTTCGGCATGCCGATTATTGGACCGATGAAAATAATGCCGATATCGCCGTACTTTTCCTCTCCCGGATTCATATGGGCTAATTGTATCATTGTTGCTTTGTTTCCTCACTGCTTAAGCGGTGGTTTCTATCACAGGTTCTTTTCTACTGCTTCGGGCGGAAGGATCTTTTGCGTATCCGATTCGAAACATTACGAGCGGAACATCACTCTTTTCCAATTTGAAGGCGGAAAATATTTCCGCATAAGATCGATATACGATTTTTTTGTGTTCTTGGCTCAATACTTTATCTGCCGGATCACTTCGAAGTTTGAAACCGAGGAATAGTGTTGCACTTATCGGTTGAAAACTGAGGCCTAAAGATGCAGCTTTCAGCCATATTTCCTCCATTGCCATACCTAGTTCGACGAAATTCCCTGGAGATATTTTTTTTAAGTTTAGAAGGCCGATCGTGGCGCCCGTAGAATACAACACAGCATCTTGTTTTGCAATAAAGTACGGGAAGCGTATTTTTTTTGCGAAATTCATAATGGTTTTATTGCCGGCTAAACGGAAGAGAACTTTTTGGATAGGGTTGAACTCCATTGTTTTTATATAAAGTCCGTGCCGTTCCCTGTTTTCTTGCTTTTTGGACCACATTACATCTCTAAAGAGGTATTCGTGTAACAGGGAATTTTCCAGAATTACTATTTCAGCGGAACTTCCTGCAGCGCCAGCTCTTTTTTTGCTTTCCGGGTCGTTTACAAAGTGAAGCGATAGGTCATTAAATATTTTTACTTCATTAAGGATATTAAAATCTTTTTCTGAGATTGGTTTGTTTTCATAAGGGCGTCTGTTGGTAGCCCGTTTGGGAATGAATTCAAATAATGAAGTATCTCTCTCTGTGTCGTCATTATGAAAAGACACTTCGGATACCAGGTTCGCATCATTAGTCGGGAACAGGCTTATTTCCGGCATTAAGCCCATTTTTAATGATGTTATTTCTATGTTTTTTAAAAGGGCACCATGTGCCACCAAAGAACCACTTTGCATGAAATTGAGGTATGGGTTGTCTTTTTCCGGTAGGTTATAAATTTTTAATTTTGATCCGGTTACAACAAAACGCCAAGGTTGGGAGTTGTCTCCGGAAGGTGCCATTATCCCATATTTTATTATTTCTTTTATTTTTTTATCCATTTTTGTTTTGGTCCCGATTTGAAGTATTCCTGACTTCCATTTGGCCATAAAACAATTGACACTATAGCTTTAGCTCCAAAATGTTTGATTGTTTCTCTGTATTCCGAATTTATTTTTAACAGCTGCCCGTGTATTATACTCCTAATTTCCTTTTCCAACCTTTTCGAGCCATCAACGCCCTTTTTTAATTCGATATGAATGATAAGCTTGGGGTCTTGTCCCTTAAAAATTGATTCCAGTGTAAATTTGCCCGTAACTTTATTTTGGATGTGTCTACCTAAGAGCACTTTTCTTATGGGTCCGGGATAGACCTGAAATGCGTAATAGCTTACGGAAAAATCGCTTCTTTCAAGCACAAAGACAAACGGAAGCCTCCAAACGGTTTTTTCTATATTGTTTTTTCGGGCCTCCTTCAAAAGATCGATATTATGCTTTTTAAAAATGGAAAGCATTTGATCGAAACCCCATATACCACCCCTGTCTTTTAAGTCGTATCTTATTAACGGGATTGCGCTTTCGCTGGTGCACAACAAATTACCGTTTATCGACTCAAAATAAAACAATTCAGGAAGATATTGGGTCAGAGTCGGTATTTTAATTATATCTCCGAAAATTTCTTGGTAAAGTTTTGAGTTTTTTTCTGCCAGCTTCCGTATGAGAATGCAGATGGGCGTCTCGTATGACATTGTTCCTAGGTCTACAGTTCCATAATGGTTCAGCGTGTCGAGGAAAATATTTTTGCTTCCCGCGATGTTCCCGACATAGTCCCTAAAGGATTCCGGAAATGCTTCTGCGGAGAATATGAATTTAACACTGAATTTTTTCCAGTCAATGCCTTGTTGCTTTCCAAGATCGAGAATGTCTTTGGTGAATGGGCCATAAGCGCCAATAATTATTTGATCATAATATCTGCCAATTTTTTTTACTGTCTGTAGTACTGAGTGCGTATCGATTCCCGTAGTTATGATGCTTAGGGGATAGTTTGCTTCTCTGGCAATTCTAGTGAGGACTTCATAAGTAAAGACACCACCGATCCAAGGCCCCATCGGGAAGGCATCAATATACAGCGTCTTTTTTTTATGTACACTAAAGTTGGTTCTCAGATATATTTCGGCATATATTTGATATTGCCTATCTTGCTTTTCGGTTCTCGGGAAATAGAACGGTTCTCCTGTCGACCCTGATGTCGTGGCAAAGACGCGGGGAATTTTCACTAGCTCCTCTTTAATAAAAAGTTTTTGGAAAGGGTAAAACCGCAGATAATTACTTTTGCTCGGAGTGGGTAATTTTTTGAAATCTTCTAAGCTCCTAATAGAAGGCATCAAGCCTGTTTTTCTCTTCAGAAAATCTTGATAAGCAGGCACTTTTATCGTAGTCATGAAATTTTGAAACAACTTTTTCTCTCCGCGCTCAGTCCAGAAAGCCTCCTTTTTCGTCTTTAGCATTCTTTCCAGCTTCAGTGTTAATTTGTTGGTAGAATTCCTCATTTCATCTTGTTAATAATTTTTTTAGCCATTTCATCAGCAATTCTTGCCGGTGATTTTTTCTCTTTATCGGACTTAGCGATTATTTTTTCTAGTGTGTTTTTTATTTTCCGCACCTTTCTTTCTATTCTTTTTGTACTTAAGTTCTTATTTTCATATTCATCTACGACGCTGATGAGGCCTCCGGCATTTACGACATAGTCCGGTCCGTAGAATATGCCTTTTTGATACAGCTTGTCCGCAATGTCCCTGGTCTCTAGTTGGTTATTTGCCGCGCCCACGATGATTTTACACCTGAGTTCCTTGATTGCTTGCTTATTTAAGGAATGCGAAAGGGCACAGGGCATGTATATGTCGACTTCTTGTTTGTGGATTTTTTCTGGGCTAATTAAGACTATTTTAGGGAATAATTTTTTTATTAGTTTTAATCTTTTCTTGTCGGTGTCTGACACATATATTTTCCCTGTCTTTTTATAAACAATATTTAAGAATTCGTACCCTATCGCTCCTACTCCTTGAATGGCAAATGTCCTTTCTTTTATTTTTTTGGTTTGAAAAACCTTTTCACAGATAGTTTCTATGGAAATCAGTATCCCGAGCGCCGTGTATTTGGCCGGGTTTGATTTTATTCCTACAATAAATTTACTTACCGAATTCATGCTTTTTACATCATTTAAATCCAAGCCCACATCTGCACCGGTTATGAATCTACCCGAAAGCTTGTTTAGCTCGCTTGCGTATTTCAATAAAGTTGTGCTTTTGGGGAATTTGTCATTTCTAATTATAGTTGCTTTGGCTCCTCCGTATTTAAGTCCAGCCAGGGCGCTTTTATAAGACATCAGCTTGGAGAGCCTCAGGGCGTCCCTTACAGCATCTTTTTCATTTTTATATTTCCAAAGGCGTGTTGCTCCGAAAGACGGCACCTTTTTTGAGTTCCTATGAAATGCAATAAAGGCGTTTAGCCCCGTTGCGGCATCTTTTATGTGCACAACTGAGTGATGCCTGTCAAATTCTGGTAATTTTTTTATTTTCATAAAACAAATATTTTTTTTCTAAAATATTTCCGATTGGATTCATTGTTTGCAATTTGTTTTATCATAATTGTCGCCACGACTCCAGCAAGAATAGCTGCCGAACCGAGTTGGGACCAGGAAACAAGTTCCCCTTTAATCGTTCTTCGCGCGGACCTTAGCATTTTTGGGTCGACATTGTTTTTTCCACCCATAATGTCGTTTATTATTACTTTACCTAGGAGTTCAACGCTGAGTGTCCCAGATAAGATTTTCTTCCAATATGACGCTTTTTTGTTAAATATTTTTTTATACCCCAGGTCGTATCTTTCTACATGAAGAGTTACCCCGTCCCCATTATCAGTTACCATTATCACTGGAATATTGTATTGGGCGGCAAGTTCACGCAATTCTATCTTAAATTGTAAAGAGTCAACTTCATCGATGATCAAGTTTATTTTTTTATCCTCCAATAGCTTTTTTACTTTTTCCCTAGAAGCTCCGTTGTTTAATACTGTTACTTGAGCAAAAGGGTTATCTTCGTATATTTTTCTAGCCGCGATAGTTGCTTTGTTTAATCCTATTTGGTGCACGCCGGCAATTATCCTGTTTAAGTTGGTTGTATTTAGTTCATCAAAGTCGGCAATTGTTATTTGGTTGGAAATGCCTGCCTGAGTAAGAACAAGAGATATGTTACTCCCAACGCTCATGCCGAATACTGCCACTTTAATTCTTCTCAGTCCCTCTTGTTCCTTTTTGGTTATTAGGTCCCGATTTCTGTTTGTTTTTAATTCGAGATAGTTTTCTTTGCGTACGGTTTTCACTACTGTAAAGTTCCAGGGATAGTATATGTATACATAATTAGATTCAATTTTTTTAGAAAATTTAATGAATTCTTTTGTTTGATATCCTTCTATTTTTCTTTCGCACGCGTATTTGGAATTCTTTATGATAAAAAGTTCCTTTATCTGGGAAGTAAAAGCATCCACAAAGTTAATATGCTTTTCTTTTATTAGTATATTTGCCTCATTTTCTTTTAGTGTCTTAGGTTTATACTCGTGTTTCTGTAGCATGTTTTTAGCCGTTATTAAGACCTCCGCTCCATAATGATACTATACATTAAAAAACCTGCTTTGCCATCCACAATTTTGTTTTTAAATAGGAAAATGGTATCATTTAGCCATGTTAGATAAGAAAAAAATCAAAATAAAATTGGAAACTGAGAGGGATATACTAATAGACCAGCTCAAGGATATGGGCAAGCTCAATACCGAGACGATGGAGTGGGAAGCGACTCCGGAGCCGATGGAATATAGAGAGTCTGACCAAAATGATATGGCGGACCGTTTTGAGGATTATGAGGCCAAGAGCTCGATGATCCGTTCGCTCGAGCCTAGACTACAGAATGTTCTAAAAGCGCTCAAGGGCATAAATCGTGAATCCTTCGGTAAGTGCGAAGTGTGCAAGAAAGACATCGAGCTCGCCCGTATGGAAGCCAACCCAGCAGCTAGCACCTGTAAAAAACACCTAGAGAGTTAAAAGTTCTTAAAGTTATCAAGTTCATAAAGATAAATAAAAATGCTTTACAAACTTTACAAACTTTACAAACTTTCTACTTTATAACTAAACTATGAGTTTTGCCAAA